>CANFQO010000003.1 GCA_947449135.1 Planctomycetaceae bacterium
ACCGCCGTGAGACTCGGCGGTACCGCCGACGTTTCGTGCCGCGTGGTCCTCGACTGTCGCGGCCGCGCGGAGTCAGGGGCAGCGGGTGGAGCGGGCTATCAGACCTTCATCGGACATGAGTATGAGACTGCTCAGCGCTGGCCGGCATCGGAACCGACGGTCATGGATGTGCCGGCTGACCAGGCTGCGGGGTTCGAGTTTCTCTACGAACTCCCGCTCGGTCCTGATCGCGTGCTCCTCGAGTACACCAGGTTCCACGAGGAGCCGGCCTGTGCTGAATCGCGGGCTGCCTCGCTGATCTCGGCTCGGCTGGCCGAGGCTGGCGCGGGATCGGCGAAACTGATCCGAACCGAGCACGGTTGCCTACCGATGCCTTATGCAGCCGCAGCCAGTCACGAAGGGCCGTCGCCGGCCGGCGGCTATGCCGGAGGCTGGTACCACGCCGCCACGGGATACTCGATGCCGCTGGCCGTTCGCTTCGCGGAACTCGTCGCCCGAGCCTGCCCAGACCGTGTCGGCGCGGAGGTCGCCTCCGCAGCCGCGGACGACCGGCTGCGGCGAGGATTCGCCCGCTTCCTAAACCGGCTGCTCTTTTGCCTGGTCAGGCCCGCAGACCGCTGGAAGATCTTCCGGCGGTTCTACCGGGTTCTGCCGGAAGAGCGAATCGCTCGATTTTACGCCCATCGCTTCACGTTCAACGATGCGGCTCGGATCATGATTGGCTGGCCGCCCTTCGGCCTGGCGCCAATTCGTTTTGCTCGGTCATTTGTCTCGCTCCCGGGGCCGCTGACAACATGAATACAAATCTCCTCGGCTTCGCCGGCGCAACACACCAGACAGCCCGCACGAGGCACGGCTGGTCGAAGGCCCTCCAACTCGCCCCCGACCTCTATCCCGGCGTGGGCGGCAAGCGATTTCGGGCCACCCTGCTCGAGCGGGCCTACGAGTTTGCCGGTGGCCGTTGCGAGGCTCCCGCACTGATCGTCGATGCGGTCGAGCTCCTGCACGCCGGTTCGCTCGTGATCGATGACTTCGAAGACGACTCGCTCACCCGCCGCGGCCAGCCGGCGCTCCACCAGTTGATCGGACCGGCCCGGGCCGTCAACGCAGGCAACTGGATGTACTTCCGCGCTCTGGAACTGGCGGCATCCGCCTTGGACGATCCCGCCCGGTCGGCGTCGCTCGTGGGCAGGTTCATCGCGGTGGCACGACAGTGTCACGAGGGTCAGGCGATCGACCTGTCGATGCGGATCGACGAGATCACGCCGCGACAGGCCCAGGTCACGGCGCTGGCGATCTCGCGGTGGAAGACCGGCCGCCTTGCGTCACTGGCCGCGTGGTGTGGGGCCAAAGCCGCCGCGGGAGACCCGCAGACGCTGCAAGCCGTTGCCGCCTTCGGCTGCCGGATGGGCATCTGCCTGCAGATGAAAAACGACCTCGACGAGCTCTGCGAGCTGCTCGACGGGGCGGATCGGTGCGACGACCTCCGCAACCGCCGCGTCACGTGGCCCTGGGCCTGGGCGGCGAGCGAGCTTTCGGCCCAGCAGTTCACAGCCTGGCAGCGTCGGCTGCGGCAATCGGAAGAGCACCGAGCAAAGTTCCGCCCACTCGCCAAGGATCTGCTCGACCTGACCCACCGCCGGGCGGCGGCTGCGATCAACGCCCGGCTCGACCGGGCAATCGACAGGCTTACCGCCGCGACGGGCGGTGCCCGTGAAGCCGGCCCGCTGGCCGCGATCTGTGACGCCCTGCGGATCGCCAGCGAGCCGACGAAAGCTGAGGCTCTTCCGTGAACATGGCGACCGTCGCAGTGAGGCGTACGCCTCGGTCAGGCATCAGCCCGCAGCGGCGGGCGGCCGTCATCGGTAGCGGCTTTGGCGGCCTCGCCGCCGCCATCCGTCTGCAGTCGATGGGCTTCGAAACGGTCTGCTACGAGGCCCACGACCAGCCGGGAGGCCGGGCTGCGGTCTACGAGGATGGCGGCTACATCTTCGATGCGGGGCCGACCGTGATAACCGCCCCGCACTGCCTGGAGGAGCTCTTTGAGCTCTCTGGCAGACGGATGGCCGACTATGTCCGCCTGTTGCCAGTCACACCGCTCTATCGGCTCCTGTGGAACGACGGCGTGACCTTCGATTACGTCGCCGACGAGGCGGGGTTGATCGAACAGGTTCGGCGTGTGAACCCCGCTGATGTGGAGGGCTACCGTCGCTTCGCCGACTATTCCCGGCAGGTGTTCGCCAAGGGCTACGAGGAGCTCGGTGCAGTCCCCTTCCTCCACTTCACTGACATGATCCGAGCCGCCCCGCAGCTGGCCCGCCTGCGGGCCGACCGGAGCGTCTACGCGACTGTTTCACGATTTGTCAAAGACGAGCACCTCCGGGAGGCGTTCAGCTTTCACCCCCTGCTCGTCGGCGGGAATCCAATGGAGACGAGTTCCATCTACACGCTGATCCACTGGATCGAGCGGAAGTGGGGCGTGTTCTTTCCCGAGGGTGGCACCGGGGCGCTCGTCCGCGGCCTCGTGCGGCTTTTCCAAGACCTTGGCGGTACGCTCCGACTCGAGTCTCCGGTCGATCGGGTCACGCTCGAGGCTGCCGGCGACGCGACCAAGCACGTCATCCACGCCTCCGACGGGCCGCCCGAGGCGTTCGATGCAGTCGTCTCCAACGCCGACGTCCACCATACCTACGCCAGGCTCTACCGTGGGGTCGCCGCAGCTGGCCGCCGGCAGCGGCGGCTGGAGCGAATGACCTGGTCGATGTCGTTGTTTGTGCTGTACTTCGGCACCAACCGTCGGTACCCGAACCTCGCCCACCACACGATCCTGTTTGCGCCGCGGTTTCAGGGGCTCTTACGGGACATCTTCCATGGCCATCACCTGCCCGCTGACTTCAGCCTCTATCTCCACGCCCCCACGATCACCGACCCGGGCATGGCCCCGGCCGGATGTGAGTCGTTCTACGTGCTCAGCCCCGTGCCGCACATGGGCAACGCGGCGATCGACTGGGATGCGGTGGCCACCGGCTACGGCGACGCCATCCTCGAGTCGCTTGAGCAGCACCTCCCGGGGTTGCGCGAAGCGATCGTGACCCGTCGGCACTGCACGCCCGCCGACTTCGCGGGGAGGTTCAATGCTCATCTCGGGTCCGCCTTCTCGGTAGCGCCGACGCTCACCCAGAGTGCCTACTTCCGCCCCCACAACCGCGACCCGGACATCCCCGGGCTCTACCTCGTCGGGGCGGGCACCCATCCGGGAGCCGGCGTGCCCGGCGTCGTCAACTCCGCCAAGGCCACCTGCGACACAATCGCGGCCGACTTCCATGTCGTCGGTAGTTAGCAGCCCGACAGCGGGTGAGTCGATCCGACGGCACAGCCGCTCGTTCTCGTTTGCGAGCCGGCTGCTGCCCGCCGGCAAACGGGCCGACGTCGAGCGTCTCTACGCCTGGTGTCGGTGGTGCGACGACGGCGTCGATACCGCCGCCTCGCCGCAGCAGGCGGTGGAGTTCGTCGAACGGGCCACGCAGGACGTCCGCCGGATCGCCGGTGGAAAAAGCCCGGTCGCCGCCGAGAGCCTCTGGCTCGCGGAGATCGTCGGCCGGCACGACCTGCCACTCGAGGCGGCCCTCGCCCTGCTCGATGGGATGCGGTCGGACCTCACAGCGGCGGCAGACTTTCTCGAGGCCGACCTCCTGCGGTACTGCTTTCGGGTCGCTGGGGCTGTCGGCGTGCTCTTGTGTCCGATCCTCGGCCTCGCGGATCGCCGCCTTCTCCCCCACGCCGCGGCGCTCGGCATGGGCATGCAACTGACCAACATCGCCCGCGATGTCGCGGAAGACTGGCATCGGTCTCGCTGCTACCTGCCGCTTGAATGGACCGACGGACTGCGGCCCGGCGGCGGGCCGCCCGACCCACGGAAGGTACGGCGGGGCGTGCAGACGATCCTCGAAGTCGCCGACGGCTACTACTCTGCCGGGGAGGCGGGCATCAGCGGGCTCGATACCGATTCCCGCCTGGCCGTCCGGGCGGCGGCGAGAATCTATTGCGCGATCGGGACTAAGATAAGAACGCGAGGCTTCGAGGTGCTCGACGAACGGGCCCGGGTATCGACGCTGGAGAAGCTCAGAATCTTCGCCCGCGCCATGCTCACCCCTGCCGGCGGCAGCCGGCCAAGGCAGCTTGACGACTCGGCCCGGCGAGCCCTCGCCGCGGCAGAAGGACTGCTCGCGGAGTGTGGAATATCGGTTGAGGGTTAATCGCCCACGTCCTCCTATCGCGTTGCGACGGCAGTGAGTGGGCTGGTTTTTCAAAGCTCGATAAAAAAACGTGGAGTCTTGTCATGAAGTGGGATGCCTGGAGCGTTGTGTTCACCGGTCTGTCGCTGACGAGCGTGACGTCGGTCGTCCTGTTTCTTCTGGTTGCTATCAATCCGAAAGACGCCGCGTACGGCTCGAAGCCGCTGGCCTACGCCGCCGGTTCGGCTGTTCTGGCGCTGGCCTTCAATCGGGCTTCGGCATGGGCGGCCCGCCGGGCTGAGCGGCTCGTTCCGTGAATCGCCAGCACGGGGCAAGTATCGAAAAAGCTCGTGGATCGTCTCCGGGGAGGCGGCCATGAGCCCGCCGTCCTATCCGTCCTTCCGCCCCTGACGACCGGCAGGACCTGCCAGTGCAGCTGTGTCCCGCTTTCGTTCGATCGCGGTGAAGCAGGCGAACACCCCGAGCACGGCCAGTCCGTAGAGCATCGCGATCAGCGCCAGCGCCACGTCGTAGGGTTTGGGCGTTGAGAGGGAGATCCGCAGGAGGACCGTCGAGATCACAAAGCCGGCGTTGCGAAAAACGTGTTCGTAGCGGTCGTAGTAGGCCAGCGATACGATCAGCAGGAAGACGTCGGTGAAGATCATGAACTCGAAGAATCGGGGGAAGAAGAAGAGATCGACATCGATCGGCGTTGGTGCCAGCACCACCGGCAACTGCTCGATCAGCCTGGCCCAACTGGCCAGATTGACCAATGCCAGGGTGACCAGTACGACCAGCAGCAACACGGCCACCGCCTTCTTGAGCTGGATGAAGCCCTCCAGGTCACGATGCGTGGGCATCTTCGGTGTCACGTGGCGCAGCAGGTTGAAGCCGGTCACGAGCAGGAACATCAAGACGGCCCCTGCCATGTCGAACAGGACGACCTTGACCGCGTCGGGCTCCGCCAGCCAGTTTTCCAGGTCGTGGAAGCCGCCGATGTCCTTGAACACTCCGCGGACGACGATCAGCGAAATGATCTGGTATTGCTTGGCGACCTCTCCGGTATGCGAAGCGGCCAGGGCGAACACCAGGAGCATCACCTCGTAGAACAGGATCACGCTGAATGGCGTGTAGACCGCATGGAGCGGGCTCTCGTTGATCCCCTCGAACAGCGTCTGGGGCAAGTCAGGAAACAGCCGGGCGATCCCAATCACGCTCAGGTGCACGAGAAAGCCGATAGCCGCGCCGATCACCACCATCCGCTCCAGCCAGGCCCGCACGGCCGGGCTGTCGAGGGCGTCGAAGATGTTGGCCAGCCGGCGGCAGATCGAACTCAGCACGGCAATCTCTCCGAGGTGAGCGATCCGCCGGAGCCAACGACGCCGGAAACAATCTATTGTAGGCAGCGGCCCCCCGCCGGGGGGCAGGCGTGCTCCAAAAAACCTTGGGGCGACCCCGGTGGCGACATCGAAGCCGGCAAACAGGCTTGCCATGCCTAGCGGTATTCGCCGTGCGTCCGCCACTCCGGAAGAACAACTGGCCGAAATCGCGCCGCATTGTGCGTTGCAGCCGGACTCTGCCCCATGTTTTCACGAACGAAACCTCGCGCTTATTCGCTTCCTTTCCCCGCCATTTCACGTCGGCATGTCATACCCGAACCTCTCGAACTCCCACGCGTAGAGTCGGCGGACGAGCGCCACGGTCTCGTCGTTGTAGTAGTCTCGGATCGGGATGCGGTGGTGCCGAATCCCCATTTTGTATGTGGGAATGCGTTGCGGATCGAAGGGAATGCCGAGGCGGTCACACACCCTCGCGATTCCGCCTGGGAGGTCCTCAAAACGGATGAACTCGTCGACACACTCCCGACCATCGATCATGTACTTGTCGCGGTCGATGATTCCAAACCCCGGTATGATGCCGCCGAGGCGAACCCATGAACGAAAGTTTGAGATCGTGGTCGCATCATCGACCCCTCGTCGTGCCTGCACGCCGACCTCGCCTCGTCCTAGGTGTGCCCGCAGTCTCTCCATGTACGTCGGCCGCCCCGCTTGGAAGAAATGATAGCCGGAGACCAGCTTGCTAAAGGGATTCCGGATGACCGTGAACTTGAAGTATTCGGTCCAGACACGATCGCCGACGAGCGTGCAAATGCGGTGCGCGGGCATGTGGTTGTACCACCGTGGCCGAAATGGCCACGCCCGCAAAGCCCCCCGGAACCCGACGATACCTTCCGGCGAGACGTGTTCAGCACGCGCATGCGACTCCTGCCACGCACCCTCGGCCATACAGTAAGGCTCGAAGTAAGCCTCGACGGACGTGCCGGCCGTCTTGATCGTCTTGGTGTAGATGAACCGATGACGATGGCTGATGAGCATGGCAGAACTCTATTCGATGCCGATAAGGGGGGAGGGCAGTTTGACCTGCCCTCCGAAGCGGCGACACCCGCGGACACCGAGAATACTACAATCGGGCGACGCCGCATGGTGCGGTGGTCACCCCGAGGCCGATCACGCCCGCACCCTGGCCCCACGCCGGGGACATCGTCATCGCAACTTCACACAAAAGCTCTTTCTTCATGCGACGCGTCGTCCTGCACATCGGCATGCCAAAGACTGGCACGACCTCAATACAGGCAAGCCTTTCCTCTGGGATCGCAGACCCTCGCTTTCGACTGGTGTCGCTGGACACGACTTTCGGAAACCAAATGATCGGCGTTTTGTTTCACAACGCCTTTGAGCACCACGGCTCATATTTTCGATCCGCGCTTTCTGACCGTCATCTCCAGCAGTTTCGGCGACGCGCCTTTCGCCACCTCGACCGAAGCCTCGTGCACGCCGCGCGAGACGGCGTGACACCGATCATTTCTGCCGAGCACGCCTGGAACTTCGAGGAAGCCGACTATGCGTCGCTGAAGCAATTCCTGAACGACCGGGGCTTTGAGGCGACTGTCGTTTGCTACATACGGGCACCGCTTGATTTCTTCGAGAGCAGCTTCCAGCAACTCGTGATCGCTGGCGGTTACGATTCGTGGGCAGACCTCTTCGAAGAACACCGTTTCGCAGAACCCATCCAAACCGCCGACAAGGTCTTTGGAAGCGACAACGTATCGCCCTTCTTTTTTGACCCAACAGACTTTCCGGAACATTGTGTGGTGCAACACTTTTGCAAACACATTGGACTTGCTCCATCCGCCGTCACCATCACTCGCGTCAATGAGGGCCTGAGCCTCGACGCGCTCAGGCTTCTCTATACGGCGGATCAAGTGCGCGCCGTCCGCCACGACTCGTCCTTCAGTCGATTGCAGCGACGGCTCTTGATAGCACGGCTTCGCGACCTACCAGGGCCGCGGATGCGATTCAGTCCATCAGCCACTGACGCATTCCACAAATCGATGGAGTCGCAGTGGCCCTGGCTGGAGGAGCGGCTTGGCAGAAGGATTCCGATGTCACTTCTGCCCAAAGAACCTACGGCGGAGATTCAAAGCGAGGCGGACATGCTCGACGTGAGCACCGACGCATTCGCCTGGCTGTCAGAGCACACCGGCACTCGCATGGCCCCGTCGAGCGGTCGTGGCGTGCCCTCACAACATGTCTTCAATCAACTGCAACGGCTCGCGATGGTGAATTGCCACCGCGAACTCGCCAAGGCCTTCACTGAAGGCGTGCGGGTGCGATTCAGGCGGCCCTGGCTCTAACCGCACGCGGATCGCACTGGAGCTTCAGCCTTTTCTGCGGCGTGCCTTCCCATGGTGTGCTGGGTAGCGCGTAAGAAAAGGCTCCAGCCACATCACGAGCTTCAACAGCCTGCTCCTGAGAACCCACGGAGTGCAACTACTCATCCACCACAGCGCCTTCGACGGGAGCGTCACCGCAAACGGCCACTTCCACAACTTGATTCCTGCAACCCCGCGACGCGATGCGTATGGCGTGTATTCTTCTTGCCACCTTCGCGCATCGATGGCATAGAGTTCTTTTTTAAGCTCGCTCACCCCCAGACTCTTTGTCAGCTCGCCGTAATGGTAACACTGCGTTCCACCGACGAGCACGACGCGATACCCAGACCTCCTGATTTTCAGGATGAAGATAGGCTCTGCATACCCGAAGAGATAGCGATCCTCGATGCCGCCGATGTCTTCCAGCACGCTTCGCTTGAACAGATTGAGATTCAGCGTGATGCTCGCCGGCTCGCAGGTTTGCTGCGAACGGTTCCAATACCCCATGCGCTGGGTCTCGTCACAGGGGATTCGTGCCGTGTGGAAATAGGGGGCAACACAGCCAATGTCGGGTTTTGCGATCCATTCCAGCAGGATCTCCATGGATTCGATCGGATGGGGAATAATATCGTTTGCCATCAATCCGACGTACGGCTCGTCGAGTGATCTCCAGCCCAGATTGTAGGCCTCTGCATACCCCACCTGTTTTCCGAAATGACGGTATTGAATCCCGTTACCGAGACAGAAGTCTCTCATCTCACCATCCGGCTCGCTGCTGCCATCCGCCAGAACCACCGTACCAACGCACGGCGTCATCTTCAGAAGTCGGAGCGACAGACAGGTCGTCGCCAGCAGGAGCTTACGGCGGTCTTCGGAAGCCCCGTTGTGGAAATAGTTCACCACCATCCCCAGGGATGTGCTTGTACTCACAGCGAACTCCCAGCGTAATTCAAATCGAGGCACTTGAGATCCGGATTGAAATACAGAGCCGTCTCACTGAGATGCGACGTGCATTTCAGCAAGAAGTCACACTTCGAAAGCAGAAGACAGTCCACCAAGGCATCTTCCCCCTTCCTGTACCCCTCTCCATCCCGCACTTGAAACGGATTGAGTTCTGTGCTGGACCTTTTCGCATCCCGGTACAGGAGCCTGTCACCGTACCGCTGCATCATCACCTCAAGAAATTGTGTCTGGTCAGTCGCCAGAAAGATTCGGCATTGGGGGTGATCGATCAGATACCTGTCGATTTCCTCTATGTAGGCTTCAGGTCCCACAATTCGCTGAACATTCGACGAGGCGACAGCAAGACCTTTGTCGGTCCCCCTGATGTGCACCCCGAGCACTGTGCGTCCATTCATATGCGCGTCGTAGAATTCTTCGGCGATACGCCGAATGGGCTCCTTGATCCTCACGTACTTCTCTACGCAGTCGCGTGCCTTGGCTCGCTGCGCGTCATACCAGCGGGCGTCGTACTCGCGCTTATGCTGGTACCGTCCGTAGGTGTACCCGTAGATACTCTCCGGATCGAACAGATGCAGATACCACAGATCCTCAGAGGTCAGTTCCACAAGGTCGTTCCGGCACAGACCACTCTGCGGATCATTCACCATACCTTGAACATCAGCGTAGCTGAGCCCCGCAACGGGCTCGAAATAATAGTCCCACATGTTCTCGCCATGCTGCCGATCAAAGTATGCGTTGTCCCCCGACCCCGACTTTTCGCCAAAATAGACGACCGGGAAGAAGTTGTGTCGCTCGCAATACCTCAGCTGATTGAGAGCAAAAATAAAGTACGCGAAAAACCCTGCGTGATGGTGATTGATCTTGATGACGAGAATTTTGTCATAGACACCAAACACCGATCGCCTGCGACGCCCTGCCGCTCGGAATCCCTTGATGGCGACCGACAATTTTCTGGCGGCTGTTTTGGCCCTATAAAGCACCTGCCATCGAAAAGACGATCCGGTCCAGCGATGAACGCCTCTCCTCTTCTCGGGCATTTGCAATGGATCCTTGCGTGACACGTGTTGAGCGACGTTCTGTAACCTGCTGAGTGCTCGGGCCGAAAGCCGATCGACTAGTCGCTGGCAAGGGTCCTTGGCGAACGATGATGCGGGGAGGGCGGCGTCAGCGACTCCTCCGCCAATACGCTGCCGCAAGGTGCTTGAGGCACCTCACGAGACGTTTTCCATTCATTTGCTCCAGCGAAAGGAAAATGTCCTTCATGGAATACGGCCTCTCCAGATAGGGCACATCGACGATGAAGCGATAGCGGTCCTCGTCCACAACCTTTAAATCAGCCAACGTGGTCGCCAAATTCGATCCGCTGGTAGTTGGCGCCATGACGGGTGCGTAGATTTCGTCGGCCTTCGACAGAAACCCTGCCCACCAACTAAAACCACTTGTCGACTGGATCATGCGGTTGAAACCTTTCATGAAACGGAAATCATCGACCGGTTCCCCCTGCACGTAGATGGGCGCATACCGGGCGAAGGCTTCCCGCACCTGTGCGTCAAGGCCATAACCACAGATGTAGAGCTTTCTGAATGTCAGTCGATCGAGAAGATCCGTATAGAAACTCAGGCTGATCGCCCGCCCGACAATGACAAAATCGCCCTGCCGAATGTGGATCACGATGTCTTCGCTTGAAATATCGTGCCCCAGATCGCACGCGTCGATTTCAAACCACGACCGAATTCGTTGCTTGTAGGGTTGCAGCAGTTCGTACCGTTGAAAATATCCGGCCATTATGATTTTCCGGTCGTCTCGTCGCCGGATCATGGCTTCCAAGTCAAGATGAAAGCCGTCGAACTCCCCGTGCCCCATCAGCGCGGTGGTATCCACAGGGCTGTGAAATATCTTTCCAGGAAGCGCCAACGGTGCGTCATGACACTGAGACAGCAACTGCAGGAGTCGCGGCACGTTTTTTCGGGCCTGCATCCGGGAATGGGCTACTTCCAGCGCATACCCCAGTTCTTCGGCAAGAATGCGTGCAACCGCGTACTGAAAAAGGTTGTCGGCGATAAAGCCGTTCATTTGCAAGTGAATCATGACGATGCCACACGACGGCGAACGCTGGTCGAAGGGTGCGGAGCAAGAGTAAGGATAGGACGGTCAACGGCACTCCCACAAGCGATGGTCTGTTGGGGAGCAGAACCCTATCTACACCCCAACTAATTCGTCAATCGGCAGTACGCCTACTCCGCCACGCCACTCTTCTTGACCGCCGTCCGCGACGGCCATGCCTCTCCCAACCTCAACCTCGACCTCTCGAAGCTTGGGGATAATCTGATCAGCCAGATCCCTCCTTCCGCTTGGGATTGGTGTCCTCCCCTGGGTTGCTCCACTCCCCAGCCCCTCTCTCTCGAGGTGGTGACGCCTAAGGCGGGGCAGGTCACTCCTTTTTGCATTTTGCAATTACGAACAGACCTTCGTCGTTTGGTTTTCTACTCTTCTCGCTGCTTCTAAGCTCACGGTACACGAGAAGTGACCGAATGGGGTTGAACCTCTCCTTCGGATCGTCCATCACCCGTGAGAACCAGGACCTTGCCACATGTGTCGTAAAGATTGAATGTGCTTCAACAGAAGTGAAGCCGATTTCCTTCAGCAGTTCTCTGAGAGTTGTTGGCGTGAAGTAATGCTGAACTTTGAAAACTGTTCGATGACGCTCGATCCGTTCTGCACTCATGCCCATGAGACTATCGACCGAGATGACCATCTGCCCTCCTGGCTTTAGGACGCGACGAGCCTCCCGCAGAACCTCTCTATAGTTTGGAATGTGTTCAATAACGCTAAAACTGAATATCTTGTCAAAAGAGCCGTCAACAAAGCCTGCCTCCTCGAGTTTTTTACAGAGAAACTCAGCCTTAATGGAACTCGCTGTCACAGTGGCCATGCTGTTGGCACGGTCAATCGCAGAGGGATTTATGTCTACACCGACTACCTTTGCCGCACCTTTGCCGAGGATTAAAGCCAGCGCACCATCGCCACAACCGATATCGAGGATGACGTCGGCAGACTTCATTTGGACGCCGCGAAGCATCTCTTTGAATTCAAATACCTTACAGGGCATAAAGGTATTCCAAGGGCGACAATAGAAATGATAGAGATTTATGTTTGGGTACAACCCAAGCCATTCCAGTGCTTTTAAGAAAGATCGATACAGGTTCATGTTCTGCTTCATACATTAATGTTCTTCGTGTCGGCATAGCCTGTGACATGCTGCTGATTTGTTATCGAGCGGCCAGTAAATAATCCTCTCGTAGCGGGGGGCCTTCACTGAGCACGCTCCAAGGATGCATTCTATTCTGGACTCATTCCCACGACGGTTGCCAGCTGGCCTGGGATGTCCATGTCGATGGCTCGGCCGGTCCACCCAACCCCATCGGCCGCAGCATCGGCCAACTGATTTTGGCTCACAGATCGATCTCTACAGCCCCCAGCCCACGCTTCACACAGCAGCGACACATCATCCAAGTCGCCCGCGTCTGAAAAAATGGGCGGCCGCCTCGCGACAAAATCCTATTGCGTTTGTCAATTGCCAGAGTGCGAGCGCCGAGGCGATCTGCGCTTTTCGACCAAGACCGCGATGCCGCTGTAGATGCTGCGGGAGGCGTCGTAGCAGGCTGGCATGAAAGTCGACGTCTTGTCGCATGGTACCTGATGCCCGCAACCGGCGTAGGGCTTGGTAGCGGTATGCGCCGCGGCCGTAGCGATAGTGAAGTCCGAGAAACTGCTGTAGGGACTGTGAGTGGCGATGCTCGAGCGCAGCAGCACGCACAAGCCGCATTGGCCGGCCGCTAGACCGCCAACGATCGCAGAAGTCGCGATCCTCGGCGCCGGCCCGCCGGAAAGACGTGTCGAATCCACCGAGTGTGAGATACGCAGCACGGCTACAGAGCATGTTGTTACTGGTCAGAAAATATGCCGACTCTTCTTCTGCATTGAAGTGCTCATAGACCAGATCGATGATCAGCTGACTGCTGGTTGCGAACAGGTCGTTCGGGAGGCCGTTGAAGGTGATGCCTCCCACGAGAGCATCGGGGCACTGCCGGTGAGCATTGACGAGGGACTCGAGCCAGGCGGGCGTGGGCTGGCAGTCGTCGTCCGTGAGGGCGATGAGTTCCCCGCGAGCCTCATGAACGCCGCGGTTGCGTGCGGCTGAAGGCCCAGCGTTCGACTGCCGAATGACACGGATGGTGGGCCCGCCAACGGCCGCAACGAGCGATCCTGAGACTGGCTGGGGGCTACCGTCGTCGACGACGAGAATCTCGTACGCCTTGCCCGGCATCGTCTGTCGAGCGAGCGAGGCCAGGCACTCTCGAAGCCGCTCAGGGCGGGAGAGCGTCGGAATCACGATGGTCACGAGCGGCGAAGTCATTTGAGTGAAACATCATATGATCGTTGCCGCGTGCCGGCGATTGCATACCGGCAATCCCGGACACGAAGAGATCTGGAGAAGATAACAAGGGCGATTTGTCGACCGATTTCAGCACTTTGGTCGACTTCCATGCCTCCAGCAGCAGGCTTGCAGTGAAAAACTCGCGGAGCTTCGGATCTTAGAGGTCGGGCAATTCTGCTTACTCAAGCGGAATCTGCCCAAGCAGACTGACTTGCCCCCCTCCAACATCTTCTTCACCACTCTTTGGGGCAAGACACTGGTGGTCACCGCGACGGCCCGACGTATTCGCCTGACCATGACGCAGATGCCTCTCACTGGCGTTTTCCGATGCGTGAGCCGTTGACGCCGACGGACTGCCGCCGGAGAATCAGCTGCTTCCCGAGGCGGTCTCGCGCCACAGACCGTCCCTCATGCTCTGCGCTTCATGGCATTCCCTGCTCACTTTCTTCGTTGCCCCAAGCTTTCTTCGCTACTCAAGGAGGTCCCCATGAGGTCTGACAGGCGTATCCTTCTCGTGTCTGCGTTCGTACTCGCGACAGCGGCTCCCGCCGCTGCCTTCGCCCAGAACCCCGCCGACGAGCGGCTGCTCGCGGAACTGACGGCGCTCGAGCGAGCAAGCTGGGAGGCGACGGTCCGCGACGACAAGGAGTTTTTCCGCGGCTACATGGCGCCGGAGTTCAAGGGCTTCTTTGCCGACGGCACGGTGGCCGGCCGGGAGGAATTTCTCAGCAACCTCGACGATTTTCACCTCGCCAAGTACACGATGGGCGAGGTCACCATGATGCGGCTCAACGAGCACGCGGTGATGGTGCTCTACCGGGCCAGCTTCGAGGGAGTCCACAAGGGGAAGCAGCTCGCGCAGACCAACGTCGAGTCGTCGTCGCTCTATGTGCATCGCGATGGAAAGTGGCTCGAGATCTTCTATCAGGAGACGGCCATCCCCGTTGGGGTCAGCGGCCCAGCATCACACGCCAACGGAGGAGCGGCCACGAACCACCAGGAAAGCACGGTGTTTGCGTATGACGGCCAGGACTTCATTCGCGTGCACACCACGCTCCTGACGGAAAAAGGAGAATCCGCAGACGGTACCAAGCTCGATCGCAACAACCCGGGCTATGCGGCTTTGATTCAAAAACGCTCTTACGTCGGAGAAGTCACGCTGTTCGGCCAGCGATGCTCCGCCAACTATGCACCGCTCGTCGACCAAGAGGGCCGACTGACCGGCGCGCTGATGGTGTGCATCCGGAAGTAGGCGAGTTGCCGGTCGTGATAGTTCGCCGTCGGCGGTGCCGGCCCTCACCGCGGGCAGATGTCGATCACTGGCAGTTGGGCGGGCGGAGTCGCAGCTGTCGCAATCAGTATGGCAGCATCATCCGAGGTTGCCCCAGGATCGGACGAGTCGTCGATAGGAAGTCTATCGATGTCCGCTTGCAGAGCTGTTTGCACCGTTGTGTCACTTGAAGAGGTCGACACATCATCGGAAGAGTCGTCGATTCGACCTGACTCCCAACGCCCCACCACATGGCCCGCGACCACTGCGCCGGCATAGACGGGAAGAAAAGCTCCCGCGAACACATCCCCTGCAACACCTCCGAGGTTCGCCCCGTAGGCTGGATAGAGGATGCGGTATTCCTCACGTTCGAGATCAGTAGCACCGAGACGGTCCGCATAGGCGAGAACGTCACCAGTAGCGATTGCTTCCGGCCACAGGTTGATCACGGGCACGATCGTCGCGAGTGAGTAGGTGCCCGGATACGAACGACGGGCAAAATCCTTCGAGTGACCGGCCTGCTTGATCGCCAGTGCCGGAACGTCGCTGTAAACATGAACGGTCGCGGTATACGGGTTGTAGTAGTCGCGACCAAAAACCCGCCCCGGCACAACAGCCTCGCACGCGACGGAGAGGGCGCCGAGCGTGTACCGATACGGCCACGCGACGGACGTATTGCTCTGCAGCCGGCGCCAATCGGAGACCGGCGCATATTGATTGATTCGCACCTTGACGTGATCGAGTTGATGTTCTTCGAGGTAGTCTTCAAGAGACTGCTCGGTCTCACAGGAGACGTTGTGGTTGTCCACCCGGCAGTCCCAGAGAATGATCTTTCGCGGGATGCCGACAACCCAGCCAAGGCCGTCGATGATTGGTCGCTTTTCACCTCGTTCGACCGGACAGGCCCGCGTGATTGACGACATTTCCGGAGCCACGTTCCGGCGGGTGAGCGGAATTTCGTGGGGCTCAAGGCAGCCCGCCTTGCATGGAGCGGCTGCGGTGACGGCGATGATCAAGGCAATGACGCAAAAAGCATCTGCCGCCGCTCTGGAGAGGTTGGGCAAGGCTATCTATCCTTTTCGGCGGTCATTCGGACGCCCGGCACGATGAGATCATCGTCGTCTGGTTGAATGCCGCTTGAACCCCGCTCGCCATCGGCCCTGTAGCTGGGCGTTGGACCGTTTCATCACTGAAACGTCTGAAAGCCTCTCACGCTCCAACCGCGACCGCCGCAGCCCCACCTCGCACAAGCCACCATTCAGCCCGCTCCACCCATTCCCCTCTCGGCAACCCGTGAGGATTTCAGGGCTGAACGGTCGCTCCTAGGGGCCGGATGAGGGGCTAAATTGCGTGGCAAATGCACGCTGGACCGAGTGGCGTCATCATCAATGGGAGTCCTCGCGAAACGCCGCGAACCCTATCCATACAGTGAGGAAGAAACTTTTTCCGCTGTCCAGAGTTTCAATATTGTATGAGCCCTTCTGACAACTCTCTGGCTTCGCTTTTCTGCTGGCGGCCGGTATTTTCAGCCCGCCGATTCAGCACCGCGAGCCACGGATGCCGTTTTTTGCTCGCTCGAATCCAGCCCGCCGTCCCGCCGAATTGGCTCGCAACCACTCTGACCGTTGCCATTTCGGGCCTCATGATGGCCGATGCGGTTGTGCGGAACGCTGGGCTCACACCCGCGGCCAATGCTCTACGGTTCTGGGTAGTCGCTGCAGCGGCGGCCTTTTTGCTGGCATCAACCTATCGGGAGCGGGGCGTCTTGGCGTCGCATGGCCAACAACGACTTCACACTCCATGGGCGTGGTTGGCGATGACCGTTGCGATCTTCGCGATCGCTGGAGCCAGCGACCAGTTTTACGAGAAATCCTACGCCACACCTTGCGACAATCTGCAATTCACACTTCCACCATCGGGCGAGAGACGTCTCATCAATGAATTCATGGTCGTCACCGAGAAAGGAACTCGCATACCCCTCTACGAATGGTCGGCATCAGCCGCCGAAGTCAAACGCTACGCAGTCGCCAGCGAACAGCAGCATGCTCGTGATTTCCCAGCGATTCGGCTTGAACGATCCTCGGATCAAACCAATTGCCACGGCTGGGTTTTCACTCAGGGCCGCCACCTGCTGTTCGGTGACGGTGTCGAGCAGATTCTTCAAGACAACGAATACTCGGTCGCGGAACAACCACACATCAACGACGTCATCATTTACCGCAATTCGAGCAGAACGATTTTGCACAGCGGAATCGTCCGGGCTGTCCTCGATGACGGCACTGCGTTGATTGAAAGCAAATGGGGGATCAGCGCCCGCTATCTGCACCTCCCACACAACCAGCCGTACGGCGACAATTTCCAATACTATCGCTCGACACACAAGACGCACCGCGTGTGCATAGTCCCCCGAGCAACAGGCCTCATCGCCGATCTAGCAAGCACCGTGCCGTAGGGAGTTTGACGGCACTTTGTGGTGTCAGTCGTTAACGCGATCTTTCTGGAGGCATCCTCTTGCTTCGGCGGGCGACGCCTCCTTGATGCGTTGGGCGTGCCGGGCTTCTTGGCCCGCGGCGAGAATTCGGGCTTTTCGTCATATGTCAGTCCGTCGAATCGCAAGAGGAAGGGGCGAGGCCTCGCCCATCCCACCACCCGTGATCACGGCGGGACGAGGCCCCTCATCGAACGCAATAGTTCACCGCATCTCGGGCCCTCTGGGCGGCGGTGCACAATCTCATGTTGGACCTTGCACATTGTCATAGACGAAGGCGGAACTCTGTGAAATAACGGTGGCCCTGCGGAATGCCGCTGGCGAACCCCTGTCTCTGGAGACCCCTCCCACGTGGCTACCTCCGCCCGCCCACCAAGGAAAGTCCGCACCGCCATCGTCGGCCTCGGCTTTGGCGCCGAGTTCATCCCGATCCACCAGCGCCACCCCCACGCCGAACTGGTCGCAATCTGTCAGCGCTCGCGGGACAAGCTCGACCAGGTCGGCAAGGCATACAGCGTCGAGCGGCGATATCAGCACTACGCCGACCTCCTCAAGGACAGGGAGATCGACGCGGTTCACATCAATTCGCCGATCCCCGACCACGCCGTCATGTCGCTGGCGGCTCTCGAGGCTGGCAAGCACGTCATGTGCACGGTGCCGATGGCCACGAGCGTGGAGAACTGCAAGAAAATCGTCGACCTCGTCGCGAAGACGGGACTCAAGTACATGATGGCAGAGACGGTCGTCTACGCGCGGGAATTTCTGTTCATCAAGCAGATGGCCGATCGGGGCGACCTGGGAAAAATCCAGTTCGTGCAGGCCAGCCACCAGCAGGACATGGATGGCTGGCCGAACTACTGGCCAGGCCTGCCTCCGATGCACTACGCCACGCACTGCGTCGGTCCTTGCCTGGCACTCGAGCGGACGGATGCCGAGGAGGTGAGCTGTTTTGGTTCCGGGCGAATCCGCGAGGAACTCATCAAGCACTACGGCTCGCCGTTTGCAGTCGAGAGCGCCCACGTGAAACTCGCCAAAAGTGACGTCGTGGCACGGGTGATCCGCTCGCTCTTCGACACGGCGCGGCAGTACCGCGAGAGTTTTGATGTGTATGGCTCGAAGGCGAGCTTCGAGTGGCAGCTCTGCGAGAACGAGGAACCGGTGCTCCACACGGCGAAGAAGCCTGAACCCGAGATCCCCCAGCGTGTGCCCGTGCCCGACTTCGCCCATCTGCTGCCAGAGCCGATCCAGCGGCTCACAACCGGCGGCGTCTACGACGCCGACGACCACCAGCACCTCTCGTTCACACAGGGCGGCGGCCACGGCGGCAGCCATCCGCATCTCGTGCATGAGTTCGTGACGGCACTCGTGGAGGGCCGTGACCCGTATCCCAACGCGAAGCAGAGCGCCAACTGGACCTGTACAGGCATCCTGGCGCATGAGTCGGCGATGAAAGGGGGCGCCATCATGAAGCTGCCCGAGTGGAGTTGTTCGTGATGCGTCGTTTGCTACTGGCCTGCGTCACCCTGAATAATCACCGCCCAAAATCGAGATAGTCCTGCATGCTCGGCGCGGGGGCTCCCCCCGGAGCAGACGATCCGGAGTGTGTTCGAAAGCGATTCTGGGCCTGCCACACGACCGTTCCGAGCAGCAGCAGCGTGAGCGTGAGCAGCAAGAGCCGTCGGGGCCAAGCTGCCCAGAAACAGAGTGGCCGGCATTCTGCCAGCCAACAGACCAGCGGCGTGACGCCGAGCAGCACCCCGTGCAGTGTTGTCAGTGAACCGAAGAATCTCCCGATGAACAGCACGCCGGCGAGACAGATCCAGCCAACGCCGACTGCGCCGGGAGCACTCGGGCTTGCTGCTGCCGGAGCGGCGAACGCAGCCACGGCCAACGTAGCGGCCAGTGGGAGGGCGAGTTGCCCAGCCGAAGCATACCCCGACAGCATGGTCGTGATGCCCGCCGCAAGGCTGGTAGCAGCCAGCGTCAGACTGATCACTGGATCCGGCCGACGCTGTTGGAGCGTTACCAGCGCCAGCCAAGGAACGAGGATCGACACCCCTAGTCCAAACAGAAAACACACCCGCTCCGCCAGCGACCACCCCCCGCTTCCACCGGTCATGTAGACGCTGCCAAGCAGGAGCAACGGTCCGCTCGACAGCGCCACGCAGCCACGGGCCAGCACCATTCGGGCGGTGCTCATCGGCTTCATCGTGATCCAACTCTCAACCGTCACTGCCAGCGGCACAACCAGCAACAACAACCGCTCCTGATCGGTGGCCAGTACCCCGCGGGGACGAAAGCCGAGCATGATGGAACCGGTCACAAACCCGAGCCCCACTGCCAGTGGCCAGCCGATTACCGCGCCGGGGCTGCTACGCAGTCGGCTATAGGCCAGCAGGACGAGCGCCGTCACGACCCCAGATGCCGCCATAGCGATGAGAATGGCAACGGGATCGGGCATAGTAAGCTCTCGATGAAAAGACCTGAACAGCGGGCCAGCGACAGATGGCCACGCGGGAACAATTCCCTCCCGCGGGCCTTCTGTCACCAGCCACCAGGCTATTTCTTGATCCCCTCGAAGCTGATCCACAGTTGCACATCGTCGCCGACTGGGCCGACCATCGTGCTCATGCCGAAGTCGGACCGCTTCAGCACCGTGCTGCCGGTGAACCCTGTCCGCTGCACACCTTTGGGAAACTCCGCCGAGCCGCCCCCCTTGAGCACGAGCGTGACGGGCTTGGTGACACCGTGCATCGCGAAGTCGCCGGTGACCTCATACCCGCCCTCGACCGGCTTCACCGCCGTGCTTTTAAACGTGATCTGCGGATGCTGCTTGGCGTTGAACCAGTCGGGGCTCCGGAGATGATCGTCTCGCTGTTTGTTTCCAGAATCAACGCTTTCGGTCTGGATGGTCACGGTGAAAGCACAGTTGGCCGGTGTGGGATCGATCCGAAACACGCCTTCCACCGCGTTAAACCGGCCTGTCGTCCAGCTCAGCCCGAGATGCTGAATCCGGAAATCAAACGCTGCATGAGCCGGGTCGATCGCATAGTCGTCTGCCTGCGCCGTCGAGGCCAGCCCGAGGGCCAACACCATCACGCAATTCATCACATATCGCATGGGACACTCCTTTGAATCGGGATTTCGTTGATGGCCGTCCCCATCTCTGCTCTGGGTTGACCCCTGCGACAGAGAGTACCGATTTGGCTTCAACTCCTCAATCTGCGGAACTTGCACCAACGCATTCTCCTCTCAACCAGCACCACTTTCGTATCACGAGGTTGACTCACGTCGTGGAACTTGGCCGGCCCCAGCTTTTCGTATTTTCTGTATTATTCCTTCCGGCCTTTCGGAGAGGACTGCTTGCAGTCCACCCGATCGCCGCCCCCGGCCCTCCTCTGGGCTGTTTTTTTAGCAAGAGACCTTGCGGAAGCCTCAACCCATGGATGTGTCGTCGCGGACCATGATCGGGTCGCTTCGGCAAACGATGACCAAGGGCCTCGCGTCTATTGCGGCGTGGGCCTACGAGGTCGTCGACGCGTTGGGGCGCTGCTGGTTTCTGATACTCGCGACGCTCTCCGTCGGGATCACGATCGCCCTCGTTCCTCAGGGACGAGAGGCCCTCTGGGCCGCGAGCGGACCGGCACATGCCTGGCAGGTGTGGGCCTTCTTCGTCACCAGCACGCTGGGAGCGGTGCTGGTGACGCTATTTGCATCGCAGATTCTTGAGTCGAGACGCGCGGACGAGATCGCCGGTTCCGGCCTGCGCGGCCATGCCTGTTTCACGGTGCCGGGAATGCTCGGCTTGCTCGCCGCATTCCTCGTGCCGCTGCTGCTCGCGTTCCTCGTCGGCAGCAGTCCCTTCCTCCTGCCGCAGCGTCGCAAGGAGCTGCAGGAGTTGGGGATTCTTTTTCAGACGATGGTCATGCCCGCCGTCGTCGTGGCACGGTGCCCGATGGTTCTGTCGTACCTCGCCCGCCCCTGGACGCTGGATCGTCGTCAACTGCTCAGCAGCGTCGGCTTGGTCATGTTCTTCCTGCTCAGCCTCCTCCTCTCGTCTTCCCCTTTCGTAACGGGTGCTCTGGTGCTCTTCGTCGGTCTCGCAATCCTCGACGGTCTCTGGTGGCAGGTCGGGCTTGGCGCAGCCACGCGCACCTGGCGCAGGTGGGCGGGGCTTGTGCTGTCGATTGGCTGGATCGTCGCGGGCTGCTGGGTCGCCGCCGCCCCGGAGTCGCGTGCCCCGGTGATCGGCGCGGCGGCGGTCATTCTGTTCGCTGAGTACTTCTGGATCGCGCTGGCGTACGTGCTCTTCTTTTTTCTTGGCCGATGGCTGAGCCAGGGCGTTTCGATCGCCCTGTTCATCACGGTGCTGGGCCTCTTCCTGTCCGGGCCATTCAATATGCATTCGGTGCGGACAATCGTCGTCGGGCAGCCCGCAGCGACTGCGGCTCAGGGTCGTCTGTCGAAGCACATCGACGGCTGGCTCGAATCGCGTCGCAGCGAAATCGAATCGGCTGGCTCACCCTACCCCGTGTTCATCGTCTCGGCCGAAGGTGGCGGCATTCGTGCGGCGTTCTGGACCGCAGGACTCCTCTGTGCGATCCAGGATGCGGAGCCCGCGTTCTCCGATCATGTCCTTGGCATCAGTGGCGTTTCCGGGGGAAGCCTCGGCGCGGCCACGTTCGCCGCGCTCGTTGGTGAAGCGCAACGTGCCGCGATCAATGTGCCCCATACAACTGGCGACATGGGCCCGTTGCAGACTCTTGCCGGCCAGGTGCTGGGGCGGGATTATCTATCGCCCGTTCTGGCGACCATGCTGATCCCGGATGCGGCCGCGTGCCTGCTGCACGGCGAATGGGCCCAGGACCGGGCGGCGGTCCTGGAGCGGGCATTCGAACTCGGCTGGCGGCAGGCGGTGGGAACGGATGCCTTCCAGGACCCGATGACTGCCCTGTGGCGCGATGACACGCTGCACCGCGTGCCGACCCTGTTCATGACCAGCACCGAGGCGGCGTCCGGTCGGCGGATCGTCAACAGCCCCGTCGTCCTCGATTCTGGCCTCTCGTCGGCGATCTCACTGCCGGTCACGATTCCCCCCCATACGCTGCGGCTGAGCACGGCGGTCCTGCTGAGCGCGCGGTTTCCGGCGATCAGCCCGATTGCGAACCTCGGCGAGACGGCCGAGGACGGCCCCCTCCACGTTGTCGATGGCGGCTACGTGGACAATTCGGGGACGCTGACGGCGGCGGAGATCGTCGAGGCGCTCGCCGCATCGGCCGAGCGACTGGGGCTCGCAGACCGTATTTGCACAGTTGCAATTGTGATCACCGACGAACCGATCGCGCCAAACAAGCAGGAGTCTCTCGCCGACCGGCGGAGCCAGTCAGGCATCGTGAGCACCGCCGTCGGAGCAGTGCTCGCGCCCTTCGAAACGCTCAACCACGTCCGCAAGGCGCTCTCGACAAAACACCGCGAATCGCTGACAGCCCTGATCCACGGCCGGGGAGGCGAGGTCCTCGACGGCTTCGCGCTGAAGGCAAGCCAGATGGAATTTCCTCTGGGGTGGATGCTCGCCCCCGCAACCCGGTCGGCACTCACGCAGCAAATCAGGGATCTGAAGTCCGACGCCGCTGGCGACTTGCAGCACATCAAAGACCTGATTCGGGCCGGTCGGCCCCAAAAATGACGCCGCCGCCAGAGCCGTTTTTCGCGTGGCATGTGACATCAGCCGCGGAGGCGTCCGCGGGTGATCTCACGGGCGGCGAAGAATCGCAGGCAAGAAAACCGAGTCGTCCAGATTCGCATTGAGTGTCACGTTCGTGTACGTGAATTCCGCCGTCAATGGCGGCGGTTGGCCGGGCGTTTCCGGCCAGTCGTACACGTCAAAACGCACGGGCACGTGCAACTCGGAATCGATGCACATGCTGGCGCTGAAGAACTGCAGGCCGTCGCGGTGCAGCGGGTGCGTGATCCGCAGCATCTGGCAGGGGCGACCGTTGATTGTCGCGGTTGTGATGTGCTCGACGATCGTGTTGTCACCGGATGGGTCGGCTGCGAGATCCTGCTCTAAGGTGCGAATCGTCCGGTCGAGCAGATGCGAGAAACCGATCTCGTTGATCGGCATGAGGCACTCCCGCTTGACGCTCTCGCCAAACGGATCGACATCGATGACGACGTAGCCGAAACGTCTGCCGCCCTTGCGGACCAGCAGTTTGTTGTCGTTCTGGCCGGCGACAAAAAGGGCCCTCCGTCCTTCGACTTGGGAGGGGCCGAGAAACTCGAGCAGCACGCTGAGTGGCTGCGTCATCTGCTCGCCGGCATAGGTTTGTTCACGGACGCGCATGTCGATGGAGTAGTAGTCCTGCAACTCGCCGTCGATCCGCTCGCGCTTGGTGACACGGCAGGTGAAGTCGCGCACGGTCTGCTGCAGGTAGGCTCGCTCTTCGTGGGCGAATTTCAACACCGGAGCCAGTGGGTGCTCGGACACCGGCCGCGGGCCAGGAATGGCCGGCCGAAAAGCTTCGGTTGGCGTGGCAGCGGCCGGCGTGGTGGCGGCGGTGCCAGCCTGTTGGGCGTGAACACCCTGGAGCCCCGAAACAGATCCGCTGACCGTCAGCAGGAACATCACACCTGTGCGAAGCCAACGTCGGAACATGACATGATCCTTCGAGCAGGGACCCTGACTTCACCAATCATACCAGTTGGTGATCGACGTCCTAGCAAAATCATCAGCCCGGGGAGGCATCTGCGAGCCCACAAAGCCTGCCTGTTTAGCCCATCCCCTACAAGCCATCGGCGTGACCTGATCGCGGCCACTCGCCTCCGGGATTCACAATCCCTGCGTGCTGCAGTGCCGCAACCACGCTCTCGACCGACTCCGCCGTCGTCTGACGGTCGGTCGATACGGTCACATCGTATTCAAGCTGGTGGGAGTGGCAGAGTTCGTCACTTCTTCGGGCAAGTCCGAGCGGCCTACCCTCAAACCCGCCATCGCCTCGCGAGGATTCCCGTCGCTCCAATTCCTCCAACGAGCAAAACACGCCGACACAGAACACCGTCGCACCGGCCTTCTGAAACACGTGAAGCACATCTTCGACCCAAGCCGCATCCTGAAGGAAGTGGTCGATGATCAGGTTTGTGCCAAGCTCAAGATGCGCGGCCCAACTCCTGTGAACTCCTACGAGCAGCCGATGGCCGTGAGGGCTGAAGACCAGTCGCAGGCGAGGGCTCCCCCCGTGTTTTCCCACGGCGTTGCTCTCATCGACGTATTCCCAGGCAGCCAGGCCGTCATGCGGTGAACGAGACACGAGCCGCGAAAGATCTCCTCCCCGAAGTGCCACAAAACTGATCGGGTAGAGCGTGTCTGAAATCATCAGGCCGAAGTCGTCAAACGCCACGCGGGCGAATGCCGATCCGTGATTGCCATCCGCGATGTAGGCGAGTCGCTCCTGCAGGGCTCGACAGAAAGTCGTCTTCCCGGCGGAACTCGCGCCATTGACCAGAATCGCGATGGGCGGCGACGCGCGCTGGAACTCTCGGCCTTTGGAAATGGCCTGCTGAGCCTGCTCATTCGATCGTCGTGGCATTGGTTGCCTCCCTTGGTTGGCGCATCCTCCAGATTCTCTCTGGAAGTGGTGGCGATAGAAGGACGGTAGGTTATTTTTTACAACCCCTTGATGGGGGGTCGCCTCACTGATAAGACGGTACCAGCAGGTAGCGGGCCTGGTTTTCCAGGGTGCATGGCCTGTTGGTGCGGCATAGTACTGACGGCAGGGGTGCGGCAATGCGAAGGGACGACGCACGGATAGAGGCGGTACTCATCGAACTTGCCGATCTGGGACGCCGGATCGGCCAACGCGCCGGGGAATTGGCGAGGCTCACCGCGACGAATCATCGGTCGCCAGTCGCGCCCAACGCCGACAGCACGCGGTCCCTCGCTGCGGCCGCCGCCGAGTTGGCCGCCGGGGCCGCCACCGTGGTGGCCGTCAGCGCTGGGGCAGAAAGCGGAGCCGCGAACCGCGACACCGCCACCCCACGGCCACCGATCACGCAATCGGATCCACAGACACGCGGGACGACGCTGGCTTCGCAGCGCCATGAGAGCCGCTCGAATACGGTGAAGCAGCCCTCGACAGGCAGCCGCAACAGCGGACACAGCAGCCGAGCCAAGGGCATGGACCGTCGCGTGCGGTCCGTTGGCCGTGGGCCATCCCGGGAGGAGGCCGCCTGCATCACCCGCTCGCGGCCGGTGGCCACTGATCAAGCGTCCGGCGAAGCCCGCGCTGTCCGTCCTTGGAGGCGCGCGGTGGGGCCGCTCATCACGAGCACCGCGCTCCATGCCGTGGCGATCATCATCTTCGCCATGACTTTCATCGCCGGCACCAGTCAGGAGCGACTGGCGATTACCCTCGAGATGGCGTCGGAACCAGCCATCGATGAGCTTGCGCCGATCGCCATCGAGGCATCCGATCCGTTGGCCGACGATCCGTTTTCAAACAGCGAAGATCAACTGGCGGAACCGCTGCCGACGCTGGAAGCGGTTGCTGAGGTGCCCGTTCCCGTTATGAAACCGACAGTACCCGAAGTCGTTGCTGCCGACGGCGTGCCTGCAGAATGGTCGGCCCAGCCTTCCCTGGAGTCGGCCGATCTTGGAGGTATGCTGTCCGAGATCGGGACGGGGGCAGGGAATCGTGGAGGCCGCGAACGCGCAGGTGGCGATACCGGCGGGGCGAACGGCGGCGGCGACACCACGTTCTTCGGACGCACCGGACAGGGCCGCAGCGTCTGCTTCCTCTGCGACAACTCGAACAGCTATTCGAATGGCGGCTTCCATGTGGTGCTCGAGGAGGTGGCCAGAGCGGTCGACGCCCTGCCGGCCGATCAGTCGTTCTTCGTGGTCTTCTTCAGCGACGCCGCCTATCCGCTCTTTCATCCCGAGCCCGCCGACGCGCTGGTGTCTGCCACTCCGGAAAACAAGCGACGACTGCGGTCGTGGCTCGGCACGGTCGAGATGTGTCAAGGCGGCCAGGGCATCCATGAGGCTGTGAGGCTTGCCGGGACGCTCGGCACCGACACGGTGTATCTCTTGTCAGACGGCGAATTCTCGTCGAGTGTCGTGGACCGCGTCGAGGCAGCCGATTTCGGCGACGCCGTCGTGCACACGTTCGGCATCCAGCAGGCCGTTGTCGATCGGCGGACCGGGCAGGTCGACCCGGACAAGCTTGTCGATCAGCAGACCTACAACCGCAATCTGATCACGATCGCGACGGCTCACGGCGGGGGCTTCACGCCGGTGAACATCCCGCCCGTGGCTTCCACCCTCGAGCGGACGCGACCCATTCCCAGGAACCGTCTCCGCGGAGCAATCTGGGGGCTGAAGTTGTGAATGAGAAAAGACCTTTGCCGAGTCTTTGCTGATTGAGCAGGTCGTATATGCTCGAGCAACGTTGCCTCGGTCGCCTCGAAGGTCTTGCCATGTCATGTTGTGATCTGCACAGTCGCTCTGTCGTCTCCATCCTGTCGCTGTCTCTGGTCGGGGCAGCCCTCTGCGGGACGATGCCCGCGACCAGTGCCGCCGAGCCACTCCCCCTCACGGAGCGTGACGGCGTAGGCTTCGTCGATGCCCGCGATCTTGGCATCGAGGGACAGGGCTGGCCGGCGGCCGACTTCGCCGCGCCGTTCGACCGGCTTCCGGCGAAGGCCCAAGAAAAGGTTCGGCCCGACGTCTGGAACCTGTCCCGTCAAGCGGCGGGAGTATGCGTGCGTTTCCTCGCCGACACCCCGGCGATCCACGCCCGCTGGGCGCTCACATCGGCCCAACTGGCGATGAAACACATGCCCGCCACAGGTGTCAGCGGCCTCGACCTCTACGCCCGCGATGACTCAGGCCATTGGCGCTGGGTGGCATGCGCGATTCCAAATGCTGAGGGGCAGGAGCAGGCTAGCGTCGTCGCCGACGGGCTCTCGCCGGGAAAACGGGAATGGCTTCTCTACCTGCCCCTCTACAACGGCGTTTCGCAGGTCGAGATCGGCGTGCCGCTGGGGGCCACACTCGAGAAAGCACCGGCATACGTGGGTGACCGGGCGAAGCCGATCGTCTTCTACGGCACATCAATCACTCAAGGCGCCTGCGCCTCGCGGCCGGGGATGTGCCACCCAGCGATTCTCCATCGCCGCTACGGCCGCCCGGTCGTGAACCTGGGCTTTAATGGCAATGGCCGCATGGAACCGGAACTCGTCGCCCTCCTCGCCGAGATCGACGCAGCGGTGTATGTCATCGACTGCTGCCCAAACCTCGACGGCCCCGCCATCTCCACCCGTACGGGGCCGCTGGTGGACCTGCTGCGAAAGGCCCGCCCCGACACGCCGATCCTGCTCGTCGCGGACCGCCGCCTCACCGACGGCTGGATCCGCCCCGCCAAGAAGGCCCACAACGATGCCAACCATGCCGCACTGCGAACCGCCTTCGACGGCCTCGTGGCGGCGGGGGTGCCTGGGCTTCATTATCTCTCGGGCGACGATCTCCTCGCGGAGGATGGCGAGGGAACGGTTGATTCGAGCCATCCCACCGATCTCGGATTCGTCGATCACGCCGCGGCGTTTGCCAAAGTTCTCGATCCGCTCATCCGCTGAGGGCCATCCCGCACTCTCTTTCCCATGTGATGACGGGAACACCATGCAACGACGGACGTTCTTGAAATTGGTCGGTGAGGCGTGTGCCGCCCTGTCGATTGTTCCTCGGTCGGTGAAAGCCCAGGGCCCGCGGCATCCGCCGGTCGCCGGGTCGCCGGAAACGAGCCCATACGAGCCCGACTGGGAGACGATTTCAGCGATCTTGGACAACGCAGCGGCCACGTACAACGACCCGTGGGATGATGCCACCTGCCGGACCCTGATGAAGGGCGGCTACCTGGGAAACGGCGATTTCGGTGCGCATCTTGGCGGCACCATTCATTCCCTGAAGTACTACCTTGGAAAGAACGGTTTTCACACCGGAAACGATCCGGCTGCAGGACGCTACAACCAACACATCCTGAATCTGGCGATCCTGACCATTGAGGCCGCGTCTGAGGTGGAGTCGGCGGTGGAATCGGGAACTGCCTACAGCGTGACCCAAGACATCCGAAACGCGGAGGTGAGGACCGAGTGCACTCTGGCGGGCTCGGCGGTCCGAACCCGTGCCTACCTGGCGCCGACTGCCAACGCGATGGTGGTGGAACTGTCCACAGACAGCGGTCAGGACGTGGGACTGCATGCCACGCTGTCCGTGATCGGGAATGCCCATGTGACCAAGACCGCGGGTGTGGCCGGTTCCACGGTGTGGGTCACCAAGGAGCCAAACCCTGAGGGAGCGCCCTTCTACGTCAAAGGCGCGGTGGCGGCCAAGGTGTTGGGCGCCTCAGCTAACCCGACCAGCGACAACGCGACCTTCTCCCGCCTGGCCTTCACGTTGCCCGCCAGCGGCGACACGGTGAGGCTCTTCCTGCAGGCCGAACACACCAAGAATTCAGACTCGCCGTTGGACTCCGTTCTGGCGCTGGTCAGCGACATGGATAACGAAGGAATCGTCCAGATCGACGCACTCAACAGGGCCTGGTGGAGGGCTTTCTGGCTCCAGTCGTACGTGAAACTCGCGGACACCCTGCAGGACTACTGGTACCACCATCTCTTTATGGTTGGATCGTGTGCGCGAAGCGGCGGCGACACCGGTCCCGGCAATGCGCCAGGGCATTGGGGCCCGTGGAATCGGGCGGACGACATGATGTGGTTTAGCAATCTGGGAATGAACTACAACGCCCAAAACCCCTACTACGGCACCTTCTCCGCCAACCACGTCGACCTCGTCGATCACTACATCGAAACCGTCAAATACTACACGGAGAACACGGGACGAAAGCGGGTGATGAACCGTTGGGTTTCCCCACAGATCGCCGACCGCATGCCCGCACACTGCCGGGGCGTGGAGAACGAAGGCTCCTTCACATCGCACGGAACCTCCTGTGGAGGCGGTGTGTATAGGGAGGAGGATTGCTGCATGGCGACCAACGCTGTGTTCGGCATCCTGCCGATCGTCTGGAAATGGAAATACGGCCAGGACAGCGAGTTTCTGGCAAAGACCTGCTATCCGCTCATGCGGGCCGTCGCGGACTTCTACGACGACTACATCGGGCCACCGGTACACGGGCGATACGAGGTCTACGGTTCCGTGCACGAGGGGTCGGATTGGTTCACGAAGAACGACATGTTCAGCCTCGGTGCGATCCGATTCCTGTACCGGGAGATCATCGCCGCGAGCGTCGAACTCCACTGCGATGCGGAACGGCGGGCCCATTGGCAGGACATCCTCGACAGGATGAGCGATTACCCGCTGCAGGAATGGGAAAACACGGTGACGTTCAGGCCAGATTCGGTCCACGACGTCATGGAGGCCCTGCACTATCAAGGAGGTGCTCGCAATACCGGGGTGATGTTCACCACGACCTTCGACAACATCAGCTATGAAACCTTGCCGGCCTATCGGATTGCCACCTGCCGCACTCTCGACAAAGGCGACATGTTCCATCCGCAGCGGTGGTGTGGCTGGCAAAACGGCAACGACTTCGGAATGATGTTCGTGATGGCCGTCCGGGCCGGCTACCGCCCGGATCGGGTGATCCGGGCGATCAAAGGATGGAAACCAGAGCCGAATGGCATCGTTTCGCAAAGAGATGGAGGTGGTATCGAGACCGCGGGAATCATCGAGGCCATCAACAACATGCTTCTGCAGAGCCACGATGGCGTGATCCGAATCTTTCCCAACTGGGACAAAACGATTGATGCCGAGTTCAAGCGACTGCGGGCCGTGGGCGCTTTCCTGGTCGAGGCGAGGTATCGCGCCTCAGGGCAGAGCGTCGACGCGGTGCGGATCTTCAGCGAGAAGGGCAAGCCGTGCGTGCTTCAGAGCCCCTTCGAAGGAGCGGGCATCCGGGTGACCCGGGAAGACACTCGGCAGACGGTTGCGACCGTTCAGAATGAGGAGACATTCACGTTCCAGACGTCGGCCGGAAAGACCTACGAGATTGCCCGCGCCGAGTGCATGCCGACACCGGTCGGTTCGCCGGTCATCACGTCGCATCCCGCATCGGTGACGGCCGTGTTTCCCGGCCAGGCCAGTTTCACCGTGAAGGCCAGCGGCAAGGACCTCCGCTACCAGTGGCAAAAGAACCGGGTGGATATTCCAGGCGCGACATCTCCGACCTACACCACGCCGGCGACGACGCTCTGGGACATCGGCAGCGGGTATCGGTGCGTCGTCTCCAATGCGATCGGCACCGCCCGAAGCCAGCCCGGAATTCTGAACCCCGACAACGAAAGTCCAAAAGAGGGCCGGATCTGAAGTGAATCGAGCATGGCGGAGGTGAAGGCTCCCCCATGCTTGCTCACGGCGCCGTTCTCTTTGACTCGAACGAGAAACGACCTGGCAAACCACTGGGGAGACACCCCGTAGAGCAATGCGATGATTGCCAGGATGAGGGACGCAAGAACCAGATAGACCTGTTTGATTTTCAGGATTCACTCCATATCGCTCGTTGACACGCCCTTGTATATGACGCCAGATTCTACGTTAGGGTGTCGGCGGTGAGGAGCCGATCCGCCGGGCGCGAATGGTGGCGCCGCCGTTGCGGGCGAAGCTGTCGGTTGCGCCGACGTTGCCGACCACGACCCAGTAGTTGATATCGCCGACACCGAGATTATCGGGGTCATGGAGATCGGCGATAGTTGCCTGCCATACGTTGCCGGCATCCGTCTGCCCCGGACCGGCTTTCTCGATGTCCAACTGCTCGATGGAAAAGCCGTGCTTGCCGGTGACCGTGACATGATGCGCGTTGCGGAAGGCACCAACCCGGCCGAAGCGGGAGGCGTGGTGGGCGGCTGGGAGTTCCAGGCCGTTGATGTTACCCGCCACCACGACATGATCGGCATCGGTATGCTCGTTGGCCACAATGCCCGTGTGATACCCGGTAACGACCACGTTGTTGAGAATGGTCAGGGCCGCGTTGTTGTTGGCTGGCGTGATCAGTCCCTTTCCGCCATGGGTCGGCTTGGCAGCCTGCACGCTGTATACCCCGGTGTTGACAAACACGTTCTCAATCCGGCACTGCAGGGCGAAGCGGAGGTCGATGCCTCCGATGCCCGGGTTGTCGTAGGTTCGCACCTCGAGGTTGCGGATCACCACATAGACGGCGGAGAAGCCGCCGTAGAGGGAGTCGGTCGATTGGCCGGCCGAGACGACAGCCGCACCCGACTCCGACAAGCACTTGACGATGGTGCCCTTGTTGCGAAGCGGGAACGATCCGACGGTGCCAAACACCGGTGTCGGCTCCCCTTCGCCAACGATCTCCACGGTGATCCAGCTTGGGATCGGCGGAGACACTGGGGGAATCTCGATTCGACCACGATAGACTCCGGCCGGCAGATACATCTGGCCGCCACCGTCTGCGACAACCGCTTTCAGGCAGTTCGAAAATGCCTCGGTGTTGTCTGTCTGGTCGTCGCCCACCGCTCCGTAATCGCGAGCGCTGAAGACGCCGCCGTGCACCGAAAGATTGCCCACCAGCAGCCAGCCGCAGATCGTCGTCAGAGCCACGGTCAGCGAAGATTTCAGTTTCATGGTGAAGGCTGTCTCTCGGATACGGGGCCACGAGTGCGTTGCGGTGAGAAGGATAAGACGGCCTCAGACACCTTTGCAACAGCCGAAAGACCCACGATTGATTTGCGGGCAACCTGCCCCCTTTCAACGGCACAACCTCCAAAGCGAACACCTGGTCTGTTCCGGTGCATCGATAGTCCGCCCGAGGCACCGGTCTCAGCAACGTTCATCTTTGGCGATGACAGTCATACGGCCATCACACACACCACTTCCGAACGGCGGAAAGAAGGAGAGAGAACGTCGAGGTACGGTGATCAGAGCTGCGCCACGGCCGGGATTTCGAACCCCGGGTTGTTTTGATCCTTGAGCAGGGCGTTGGCTGCCTCGGAATGGTCACCGGTGTGCCGTTCGGTGGCCGGATCGAACGTGAGCGTCGGGCCCAGCCGATAGGTCGTGCCATCCTCGGGAATGCCCACGCCGTCCCGCATGATGGCGTGTAGTTTCTCGAAGTGCTCCGCAGCGTCCCTGCGGTCGCCGAAGCTCGCGGCCTTATCGCTGAAGGGCACCTGGGTGCCGAGCCGGAAGGAATTGTTCATCAGGTGGCCGAGCACGCATCCCTGGTGTGCGTCCAGCACGTTGCCATTGGCCATCGAGGGATCACCGGCCCGTATGGCCGAGATGAAGCTCTGCCAATTGCCGCCGGGCGTCACCTTCCCCGGCTCGAGCTTCAGCTCCTCGAACGTGTCGCTGCCGGGGCGCCGGATCTTGTACTTCTCATCACCGGTGATGACGCTGCCGTCCTCCAAGTAATACTCGTTGCAGACCTGATTCTGGTATCCCGGGTAGTTCACGTTGCGCACGTTGAAGAGCACCATCTGACCATTCGGGTACTCGGCCATACCGAACATCGTGTTGGGAGTCTTTCCCTGGTCATCCCACTGAAAGCGGCCGCCGATCGCCATCGCCCGCACAGGGTGCGTCTGGTCGTCATCGATGGCCCAGCGGGCGACGTCGAGCTGATGCGTGCCCTGATTGTTGAGGTCGCCGTTGCCCGTCTCCCAAAACCAGTGCCAGTTGTAGTGCACGTACTTGGAATGGAACTGTTCGATGACGGCCGGCCCCTTCCAGAGGTTCCAGTCGAGGTTCTTCGGCGGATCCTCCGGTGGCTTCACGCCGATGCTGTCCCGGGGCTTGCAGCAATAGCCGTAGGCGATCTTGAGTCGCGGCAGCCTGCCCGACTTGAGCGCCTCGTGCAGGCCGGCGATGGCAGCGTCGCTCCGCCGCTGCGTGCCGTGCTGGATCACGACGCCATATTTCTTCTGGGCCTCGACGGCCACTCGGCCCTCCGCCACGTCGTGGCTGAGCGGCTTCTCCACGTAGACATGCTTGCCGGCCTGTGCGGCCCGGATCGTCATCAGGGAATGCCAGTGATTGGGAGCGGCGATCGAGATCGCGTCGACCGACGTGTCATCGAGGACGCGACGGAAGTCCGCCACTCCCACAGGCATGGTCTTGCCCGACCGCTTCTTCTCGAGCCCGGCGAGACTGCGGGCAAGCACGGTGCTGTCGGGATCGACCACGTAGGCGACTTCGACGTTTTCGGTGCCCATCCAGCCGCGGAGGTGCGCCTGGCCGCGGCCGTTGCAGCCGACGACGGCGATCCGCACGCGATCGTTGGCCCCCTTCACGGCGCCCGACGCCCTCGTGCCCAGCAAGAGGAGCGATCCGGTCGCGGCACCGCTCAGGAAGGTGCGGCGGCTCTGGCGAACTGCAGTCATGGGTTTCTCCACTTTCGATGCCACGAACAGCTGGGGCGCGACGGAGACGTCCGGCACAGCCCCACGACCAACACCAGCCATCAGCCCCGGCGACACGAGAGCACCTCGAGATGCATGTCTGCGAGCCGGAGCTTCGCGGCAAGCGACGCCGCGATGTTCCGCAGAATCCGGGCATAGATCGCCGGGTGTGATTGTTGGAGCAGATCGAAATCGGACCGTTCGAGCACAGCGCACTCCACGTCGTCCTCCGCCAGGAGCGTCGCAGCCCTCGGCTGGCCGTCGATGAAGGCCATTCCGCCTGCCATCATGCCCACGGAGCAACTGGCCACGCGCCGGGCATCTTCGACAAGCAGCCCGGTCCAGACGCCGACGACTCCCTTGGCGATGAGGAACAGGGAGTGTGCCTCGTCCCCCTGCCGAACGATGTATTCGCCGCGAACGAAATGACGTGTCGTCAGCAGCGACTCGAACACCGCCCGCTCCTCCGCTGCCATGCCTGCCGCGATTTCGTACTCGCCGACATCCCGGATCCGCGGCTCCGTCTCGGCAAACACGTCGCGGAGGAGGGCGTCTTCACACGCCTCCAGCCCCGCATCGAGCGACGGGAACCGGAAGACCTCGGCGGCCGCCGCGTCACCGAAACGATGGACCAGCGCCCGCGCCGCCTCCGACAACTGTGCAGCACCGGTGAAGAGCACGCAGACTGCGTTTTCCCGCAACTGGCCGGCGAGGTCGGCGAGGATCGCAGCGGCAGCGGCGTTCAATCCCATGACGTGCCGAAAATCGATGATCAGGCTCCGCAGCCCAGCGAGTCCCTTGAGGATCTCGCGAACGATTGGCTCAGTCGTAGCCAGCGACAGAGCCCCCTGGACCTCGACCACGCGAATGGTGCGGCCTTGGTCCCATAGGCAGTCGACCTCCTGCTGGCGGCGGGACCGGGTCGAGTGTTTCTCGGCGGCGGTATAGGCATGCCGGAGGCTCGAATGCGCAGAGTACGGGGGGTTGAACTGGTGGAGTTGCCAAGCCCGCGACAGGTCGGCGCAGACCCGGATCGCTCGCACGCTGTTGCCCTTCGTGTCGAGCCGGGGCGAGAACACGCCGATGCCAAACTGGCCCGGCAGCACCGCCAACACGCCCCCTCCGACACCGCTCTTGGCTGGCATGCCCACCTCATAAATCCAACCGCCCGAAGAATCGTACATCCCGCACGACGCCATCACGCTGAGCACGCTCTCCACGTGCTCGGGCCGGATCGCCCGCTGCTGCGTGGCCGGGTTCACTCCTTGGTTCGCCAATGTCGCCGCCATGACCGCGAGATCCCGGCAGTCGACCAGGATGGAACACTGACGGAAGTAGACGTCGACAGCAGGCGTAGGATCATCGGTGAGCACGTCGTAGTTCCGCAGCAGGTGGCCGATGGCCCGGTTGCGGTGCCCGGTCCGCGTCTCCGACTCGTAGACAGCCATGTCGATGTCGAGGGGACGGCCGGCGTAGAGGCCAAACGTCTCCAGGATCTTGGCGATCCGCGCCGCGGCATCCGCTGACTTGATCTGGCCGGTGGTGGCGATCGCCCCGGCGTTGATCATCGGATTCACGGGACGGCCATCCTCCTCGCCGAGGCTGATCGCGTTGAAGGCGTCGCCGCTCGGCTCCACGCCGACCTTCCTCGCCATCGTTTCAGGACCGTGGTCGTCGAGAGCGAGTCCGTAGACGAACGGCTTGGAGATCGACTGAATTGTGAAGGGGTGGCGAGTGTCCCCCACCTCATACACGTAGCCGTCAGTCGTTGCCACGCAGATGCCGAACTTCTCCGGATCAACCTTGGCGAGTTCCGGAATGTAGGTGGCGACATTCCCGTCGCGGCACTCGCGGTGCCTGTCGAAGAGTCCTTGCAGGACTCGGTGAACGGGCGAATTGTACGGCTGGAGAGGATCGGCCACTGGCAATCGAACCTGCGCAACGACGATACGGTCGTCGGGAACGACGGGAGCTCTCCGCAGCGAAGAGACTTCAAGAACCTTTTCTAACGCTCACCACTCGGTTTGCAAAGCACGCGGGCGTCGGCGTCGAAGGACACAGCGACCGCGAGTGCCTGCGCACGCGCCGCAGACGTATCAGCCCAAACGTATCAGCCCAGAGCCTTTGCAATGACAAAAGCCGCCGAAGCCGCCAGACCGCCCACAACCACGGTCTGGATGGCACTGCGAACGGGCTTGCCGGTAGTAAACAGGCCCTTGATAGCGCCAAACACGAGCAGGGCCAGAAGTGTGACAGCCACCGATGCCGTGAGAGCCGTTTTCACCTCGCCAAAAAAGAAATAAGGTGCCAACGGGATCAGTCCACCGGCGATGTAGGCCAACGAGATGGTGATGGCACTGCGGCCGGCGCGTTTTGGGTCTGGTTCTTCGAGGCCTAATTCGAACCGCATCATGAAGTCGACCCACCGCTTCGTGTCGGCTTTGATGGAGCTTGCAACCCGGGCGGCATCGTCTTCGCTGAGCCCGTATGACCGGAGGATGTCATGAACCTCGGCGGTTTCCTTCAACGGAACCTCGCTGGTTTCACGTTCTTCGCGGGCACGCTCCGACGCGAAGTGTTCGATGTCGGTCCGGCCGGCCATGTAACCGCCGAGGCCCATGGCAATGGCTCCAGCAGCCACCTCGGCCAAGCCCGCGGTCAGGATGATGCCGCTGGAATCGACGGCCCCTGACAGGCCAGCTGCCAGAGCGAACGGCACCGTCAGGCCGTCCGACATGCCAATCACGATGTCCCGGACAGATTCCGAGTCTGTGAAGTGCTTCTCGGTGTGTGGCTGTGCGGGAATGATCAACGTCATGGTTCACCAGACTAACCGGCGCATCTGTCACAAGCCCAGAGCAGCGTTCTTTTCGCACAAAGGGCGTGGATCACCGGGCACACCCGATGACCACATGATACGTACGTACGGACACAAAGTGTTTCTTCGCACGCGGGGACTAAATCACGCACATGCCGTCGCACGATGCGGCGGACAGTTCACGAAAAGCCCGTCCCTCGCAGGGCCGCAGTGGGCTTGAAGCCTTGTACCCGGCTTTGTCGGGATATCCTGAACCGCCTGGCAAGCAGAGCCGCTCCACGCCAGGGTTCGCTGGCCGGAAGCGTCGCTCGTTACGGGATACTGAATGGCAGGAGCCCCCCAGACACCGGTATTGTGCGTTGAATTCGGCCGATTTGCATGGCGGCCGTTTTGATGGTTTCCTTGAATGACCGCATGGCAGCGATCCGTCCCCCTTCGGGCTCCGGCCGGCTTGCCTTCTGACCATGCGCTTCACGGCTCTCATTTTTCGTAACGTCGCCCGCAGGTGGTTTCGCACCACGATGACCCTGCTGGCGCTCGCGACCGCAATGGCCGCGATTGTCGCCCTGCAGGGCATCGCCAACGGCTTTCAGCGTTCGTTTGCCGATGTTTACGATGCCCACGCGGTCGACATCGTGGTCTCCCGGCAAGGGTCTGCGGACAGGTTGAGCAGCTCGCTCGACGCCGGCGTCGTTGCGCGGATCGTCGGCCTCCCCGCCGTCGATCGGGCCGCAGGCGTGCTTCTCGACACGTTATCGCTCGAGAAGGAGGGCGTGTATGGCATTCCCACGATGGGGATCGTGCCAGACTCGTGGCTACTCGACGACTACACCACCGTGTCACCGGGCGGCTCAGCGTTGGCGGCAAGGTTGGAATTCACAGGCGCCCGCGAGGTGATGGTCGGACAGAATCTCGCCAGCCGTCTGAAAGTCAGGCCGCACGATGAGCTGACGCTATTCGATGAACAGTACCGCGTTGCAGGCATCTTCCGTAGCCCCAGCGTGTGGGAAAACGGCTCGCTGATCATGCCGCTCGAGACGCTTCAGCGGATTGCGGACCGCAATGGTCAGGTCACCTACGTCAACGTGGTTCTGCGCCGTCCCTTCGCCATCGGCGGCCTGCCGGCAGCGATCGAAGGCATTCATGGGCTCGACCCCCGGCTGCTGGCGATGGCAACAGGCGACTTCGTGAAGACCGACACCCGCATGAAGCTGGCCGAGGCGATGGCATGGATGACATCGATCGTGGCAATGGTCATCGGCGCGATCGGCACTCTCAACACGATGATGATGAGCGTCCACGAGCGCACGAAGGAGATCGGTATTCTTCGCGCGATCGGCTGGCCGCGGCGGCGGGTCGTAGGAATGATCCTGCTTGAATCGTGCGGCCTAGCAATCGGTGCCGCAATCCTGGGGGCAATCGCGGCGATCTGCCTGACATATCTCCTGAGCAGAGCCCCCGCTGCCAGCGGCATTCTCACACCAGTGATCGACGCAGCGATCCTGCTGCGTGGCTTCCTCATCGCGATGGGGATCGGATTACTGGGGGCTTGGCTCCCGGCTTGGCGTGCGGCACGGCTGCTCCCCACCGAGGCATTCCGCGAACAACAGTGATTGAACTGCGAGACGGCACGAAGGACGACTGATGATCATCAGAGACGGCATGAACGGCAGCCTTCCGGAAAGGCATCATGACCAGCAAACGGCGGCGGCACTGCCGCCGCTGGCGATCGTGGGGATCGGTTGCCGCTTTCCCGGTGGCGTCGAGGACTGGCCGTCGTTCTGGCAGGTGCTAGACGAGGGCCGCGACGTCGTCGTGGAGACCCCGGAGGAACGCTGGAGCCATCGCAAGTTTTACCGATCCGGCAGGGCCCGCCCCGGCAAGACGCAGAGCCGCTGGGGCGGCCATGTGTCGGGCATTGACGATTTCGATCCGCAGTTCTTCGGCATCTCGCCCCGTGAGGCGGCCGGCATGGATCCGCAGCAGCGGATGCTCCTTGAGGTGGCGTGGCGGGCGATCGAGGATTCGGGCCACGATGCCCGCCGGCTCGCCGGACAGCCAGTCGCCGTTTTTGTCGGTATTTCCAGCTTTGACCACGCGGTGGCCACGCTGAGCTTCCAGGATCGGGGCGTCGTGGATGCCTACAGCAACACCGGTGGCTCATCCAGCATCGCCGCCAACCGCATTTCCTACTGCTTCGACCTGCGTGGCCCGAGCGTGGCCGTCGACACGGCGTGCTCGTCATCGTTGGTGGCCGTGCATCTGGCCTGCGAGTCGATCCACCGCGGCGAAAGCCGGATGGCGCTGGCGGGCGGCGTCAACGCGCTGCTCATGCCCGACTTCTCGGTGGCGTTCAGCCAGCTCGGCGTGCTGTCGCCAGACGGACGTTGCAAGACGTTTGATTCGCGGGCCAACGGCTACGTCCGCAGCGAAGGGGCGGGGATGGTGCTCATCAGGCCGCTCGCTGACGCCGTTCGGGACGGCGATCTGGTCTATGCCGTGATTCGCGGGACAGCCCTCAATCAGGACGGCCGCACGCCGGGCCTCACCGTTCCCAGCCAGGCGGCGCAGGAGGCACTCGTTCGCGAGGCGTGCCGCCGGGCGGGCGTCGATCCGACCGACATTCAGTATGTCGAGGCGCACGGCACAGGCACGCCCGTCGGAGATCCCATCGAGGCCAACGCTCTCGGGGCCGTGCTTGGCGCGGGCCGGCCGGCCGACCGCCCCTGCTGGATCGGCTCGGTGAAAACCAACATCGGCCACCTGGAGGCGGCGGCAGGCATCGCCAGCCTCATCAAGGTGTCGCTTGCCATGCACCACCGCAGAATCCCGGCCCACCTTCACTTCCGTGAAGCCAATCCAGCGATCGACTTCGAGCGGCTGAAGTTGAGGGTGCCCACCGCATCGGTGGATTGGCCCGACGCCGTGCCACGGATCGCCGGGATCAATGGCTTCGGCTACGGAGGCGCCAACGCCCACGTGCTTGTCGGGGAGCCGCCTGCTCTCGCCGCCGCCCCAGCTGCGGCGCCGCCGGAACCGTCGCCCGCGGTGGTGCCGCTGTCCGCCCGCAATCGCCGGGGCATCTCTGCCTTCGCCAACCGCCTCTCCGACTCGCTTGCAGACGAGGGCGACCACCGGCTCACGGACCTGAGTCTCAGCGACATCGCCGCTTTCATGGCGCATCACCGCAGCGGCGACGAGGCACGGGCGGCGGTGGTCGCACAGGATCGCGAGGACCTCGTGGTGAAGCTGCGGGCTCTTGCCGGAACGGCCATGGACGACGCTTCAACCCGCAGAGACGCGGCCATTCAGGCTGCCGACATCGCCTTCGTCTTCAGCGGCCAAGGACCGCAGTGGTGGGGCATGGGCCGCCGACTGCTCACAGCGAGTCGGGTATTTCGCGGCGTGATCGAGCGTTGCGATGCGGAGTTCGCCCGTCTCGGCACCTGGTCGCTCGTGAAGGAACTCGCGCGCGATGAATCCACGTCGCGAATGAAGGAAACCAGGATCGCACAGCCTGCGATCTTCGCCATTCAGGCCGGCCTGGCAGCCGTCTGGGCGCACTGGGGGATTCGCCCCGCGTTGTGCGTCGGTCACAGCGTTGGTGAGATCGCCGCGGCACATGTTGCCGGGGCGCTCTCGCTCGAAGATGCCTGTCTCGTCGCCTACCATCGTGGACGGACGATGGATCTCGCGTCGTCGCGCGGCGCGATGATCGCAGTCGGCCTCTCCCGCGAGGAACTCAAGCCGTGGCTCGTGGGCTACGATCGCGATGTCTCCATCGCAGCCATCAACGGCCCGACCTCCATCACGCTTTCGGGCACCGCGACGGTGATTGACGGCCTCGCAACCCGGCTCGAGGCGGCGGGCCTGTTCTGCCGCCGGCTCGCCGTCGAATACGCGTTCCACAGTCCGCTGATGGATCCGGTGCGCGGGACCTTGCTGGCATCCCTGGCCCCGGTGCAACCACGGGCGGCTACGGTGCCCTTCCTTTCGACGGTTACCGGTGAGGCGTGCAGCGGCCGGGAACTGGACGGCGACTACTGGTGGCGGAACGTCCGGCACTCGGTCCTTTTCGCCGACGCGATGCGGTACCTCGCCATACGAAATGTGCGGGTGGTCCTGGAGATCGGCCCGCATCCGGTGCTGGCCTTTGCCATCAACGAGTGCTTTCAGGCGGCGGGCCGATCGGTCGAAACCTTGCCGTCACTCCAACGCGATCGCGACGATATGGAGTGCCTGTTGGGGAGTATCGGCCGACTCTATGGCCTCGGCCTCGACATCGACTGGTCGCGGATCCATCCGCGGCCCAGCCGCCGACTGCCGATCCCACCGCAGCCCTTCCACCTGCAGCGGCTCCGCAACGAGTCGCGGGAGGCCCGCGACTCGCGATATGCCATTGATCCTCACCCGCTGTTGGGCGAACCCGCCGACGGTCCCACACCCCGGTGGCAGTGCCGCATCGACCTGCGGCTTCAGTCCTACCTCCGCGACCACCTCGTCCGCGGCTTCTGCCTCCATCCAGCCGCCGGCTTCGTCGAGGGGGCGATCGCCGCCGCGCGGCAGCTTGCTGATGAAGGAGTCGAGACCGTCCGACTCCAACGGCTGCAGCTGCAGAAAGCCTGCATCCACGCAGAGGACTCACCGCAGTGGATGGAATGCCACTACCGCCCAGACCGCCGCAGCCTCATGTTTGCCCAACGCAGTGTCGACGACAGCGACTGGAACCAGCTGGCGACCGTTGGGATCGCCGCCGATTCCAACGCGGCGGCCTGGCCCACGGAATCGCTCGCCGCGGTTCGCCGCCGCTGCACGGAGTCGTTCGACCGCGAGCGTCTTTACGCCTACTGTCTGAAGCTGGGGCTTGCCTACGGCGAGCAGTTCCAGGGCCTCGTCTCCGGGGTGCGCAGACGTGGCGAGAGCCTCGGCGAGGCGGTACTTGCTCCGCAGCTCGGCGAGGAGGCGGAGGATTACTGCATCCACCCTGCTCTCCTCGACAGCTGCTTTCACGCGATGATCGCCGCCGACATTGATTTCGACCATACCGTTCCCGGCCTATTCCTGCCCCACGAGATTCGCGAGATCCGGTTCCACGCCCGGCCCGGCAGCCGCGCCACGGTGCACGCCCGGATTGTCTCCCGGATCGGCGACCAGATGGAGGCCGACCTCGACATCTTCGACGTCGACGGCAGGCCATGCCTGTCGATCCGCGGGTTTGTCAGCCACCTCGTGGCGGGATCGCATCCGACGGAATCGGTCGCCGATTTGGTCTACCGGTTGGACTGGGTCCGGCAGGAACTGCCACGACTCGAGCCGGCAACCGACGGTGAGACGTCGCCTGCTGCGGCGGTCGCCAAACCATCAGCTCCCCCAGGAGCAGCAGGCCACTGGCTCGTGTTTCGCGATGACGGCGGACTCGGCGACGCACTCGCGGGAGCGTTGGCCGCCGATGGTGACGCCGTCACGCTCGTGCGTCGAGGCACACGGTTCGCCGCCGGGGACGATGGCGGATTTACGGTCGATCCCGACAACCGGGGTGACTTCGTGCGGCTCCTCGAGGCGGCTCGCGACCGAGCCGCCGGGATGGGCACCGGACTGATCTATCTCTGGGGATTGGACGCAGCGCCGATCGCGGCCCTCACCACCGACGCTCTCAATGCCAGCACGCTCCTGACCTGCCGCAGCCCGCTGCACCTCGTTCAGGCATGGGAGCAAGCCGGTCCGGCAGCTGCCGCCCCCTGCTTCGTCGTGACGTCGGCCGCTCAGGCGGCCGACGGGTACCCCGCACGCGTCGAGGTCGCCCAAACGCCACTGATCGGCATGGGACGCGTGATGGCGAGCGAATACGGTCGCTGGCGAACGCGACTGGTCGACCTGCCGCCGGACGCGGTGACCGAATTGACTTCGCTCGTCGCCGAACTCCGGCACAACAATGGCGAGGATGAGGTACTCCTGCGGCGCGGCGAGCGGTGGGTGAGGCGGTTCTATCCATATCGCGAGCTCGCAGCCTGCCCCGCCGCGGTCGCCGCCCTTCCCTCACGGCTTGAAGTTTCCGCTTCGGCCGGGATCGAGGATCTCGACTACAGGCTCTACGATCCTGCAGCGATCGAGCCGGACGAGGTCGAAATTGAGGTCCGCGCCACCGGCCTCAACTTCAGCGATGTCATGAAGGCCCTCGATCTCTATCCAGGATTGCCGCCGGGCCCCGTCTCGCTGGGCAGCGAGTGTTCCGGAACCATCAGCCGCGTCGGGACTAAAGTGACGGAGTGGCAAGTCGGCGACGACGTGATCGCCGTCGCCCCTGGCGCCTTTAGCACGCACGTGGTCGCGCGGGCATCGCTCGTGGCTCGCAAGCCCCGCAATCTCTCCCACGAGGAGGCAGCCGCTGTTCCCATCGCCTTCTTGACCGCGGCGCACGCTCTTCATGAATGTGGGCGGATCCGTGCCGGCGAGTCGATCCTCATCCATGCCGCCAGTGGCGGCGTGGGGCTGGCCGCGATCCAACTGGCACAGTCTGCAGGTGCACGGATCCTCGCCACGGCCGGCAGTGATGAGAAACGCGACTTCGTCCGCCGCCAGGGTGCCGAACACGTCATGGATTCCCGCAGCATGGCATTCGCAGACGAAACCCTGCGGGTCACTGGCCGCGGCGTCGACGTGGTGTTGAACAGCCTGCCGGGCGAGGCGATTCCGCGGGGCATCGCGGCGCTCGCCCCGGGCGGCCGTTTTCTCGAGATTGGTAAGCGCGACATCTACGACGACGCGGCACTCGGGCTGCATGCCTTCCGCAATAACATTGCCTTCTTCGCGATCGACCTTGACCAACTCTTCAAACAGCAGCCGGAGCGGATGGGCAGCCTCCTGCGATCGCTTCCAGTGCGATTCGAGTCGGGCGAACTCAGGCCGTTGCCTGTGACCGTTCACCCGGCCGGCGACACGGTCGCCGCGTTTCGCTCGATGCAGCAGGCAAGGCACATTGGCAAAATCGTGATCAGCTACCCGACTCGTCCGGCCGATGCCAGGCCCGCTGACACCGGCCGCGTCCACTGCGATCGTCAAGGCACCTACTGGGTAGCGGGGGGCCTCGGTGGCTTCGGCCTCGAAGTCGCCCGCTGGCTCGCCGCCCAGGGTGCGGGAACACTGGTGCTCGGCGGTCGAAGCGACACGGTGCCAACCGCAGCCACGGCAGTAATCGACGAGATCACCCGCGGTGGCACCAGGGTCTGCCTGATGCCGGCCGACATCTCCCGAGCCGACGAGGTTCGCTGCGTGCTCGACCAGATTGTTGCCGAGTTGCCACCGCTGAAGGGCATCTTTCACACGGCGATGGTGCTTGAGGACAAGCTGCTCGTTGACATGGACGAAACGACACTGGAACGAGTGCTGCGGCCGAAGGTCCTTGGCGGGTGGAACCTTCATCGAGAGTCGCTGGGACTGGCCCTCGATCACTTCGTGCTCTTCTCCTCCCTGTCGAGCATCTTCGGGCATGCAGGCCAGGCAAACTACGCAGCTGCCAATGCCGCACTCGACGGGATCGCCCATGAGCGCCGTGCGCTCGGTCTGCCGGCGACGGTCATCAACTGGGGCCATTTGGGCGAGGTCGGCTATCTCGCACAGCGTGACGACTTGAGCGCACGGCTAGAGCGGCAGGGCGTGCTCAGCTTCACGGTGCGGCAGGCGACCGAATGCCTCGCCTACGCGATCTCGTCGCACGAGCCGCAGCTGAGCGTGCTTCGGATGGATTGGACGCTGTGGCGAGGGCTCGGAATCACCGACCACGTGCCGCCGAAATTCGCGCACCTCCTGCGCTCGACCACAGGTGCCGGTGAGGCCGGCACACTCGGGGTTTTATCGCCGACGGCGATCGTCGCCGCGGCACCCGCGGAGCGGCGGCTGCTCGTCGAGCGAGCAGTCCGCGTCAAGTCAGCTGCTCTGCTCGGAATCGGTGCGGCTGACCTCGAGGCCTCCCGGCCCCTCCTGGAACTGGGGCTGGATTCGCTGATGGCGGTGGAGCTCCGCAACTGGATCGAGAACCAGATCGGCGTCGGACTGCCAATCTCAGCATTGATGCGGAGCGCTGGGATCGATTGCCTCGTGGAATCCATCTGTGCTGCCGTGGTGGCCGAAGGAGACGTTGCGGCTCCGATCATTCCAATCAACGCCACGTCGACGGCTGAGCGGGAGTTCCCCATGTCGGCGGGCCAGCGCGGGCTCTGGTATGCCTACCGACGCGATCCGAACAGTACGCCGTACAACGTTTTTCTGCCCACACGGGTTCGGTCGTCGCTTGATACCGATGCCCTGCGTCGCACGATGGAACTGATCGTCGAGCGGCATCCGTCGCTGCGCACGACCTTTTCCGATGAGCGGGGCCATCTGCTCCAGCACGTCCATGCCGCGCTCCCACCGGAGTTTGCCCTGGTGGATGCCGTCGGCAGGAATCTCGATGAGATCCGCGACGAGTTGATGGCCGATGCCGCCAGACCATTTGATCTGGAGCACGGGCCCCTCCTGCGCATCACCGTCTACCGCGTCGCACCGGATGATTGGCTCATTCTCGCGACCACGCACCACATCGTCGTTGACTTCTGGTCGCTCATTCTCATCCTCGACGAGGTCGGCCGCATCTACCCGCGGCTTTCTGTGGGTGAGGATCCGGGACTACCAGCTGCCTCTGGCAATTACTCGGAATTTGTCCGCCGCCAGGATGCGCTGCTGGCGGACGACAGGGGCGGCGAGTGCAAACGGTATTGGGCGGGCGAGCTCGACGGGCTGCCCACCGTGCTCGAGATTCCGACCGACCGAATACGGCCGCGGAGCTTCACGGGGCGTTCCGACACCGTCGCCCTCGGGCTGCCGGCGGACATCGTGGCGGGCATCACCCGCTTGGCGACCACGGAGAGGGTCACGCCGTCGGCCGTGGTGCTCGCGGCAGTGCAGGTGCTCATCAGTCGCTACTCGGGCCGAAAGTCGTTCGTCATCGGCACGCCGTTCTCCGGTCGCAGCCAGCAGCGGTTCGAGAGAACGGTCGGGTTCTTCGTCAACATGCTCCCGATCCCAGCCCGGCTGGATGACGCGCCGACCTTCGCCGAGCTCGTCGGCAGGGTGGGCGCGACGCTCGTGGGCGCCCTGGAACACGAGGACTATCCGCTCGCAGCGATCGTGCAGGACATCGCCCCGGACCGTGATCCGAGCCGCAGCCCGCTCATCCAGATCTCCTGCACATTCGAGAAATCACACCTTCGCGAGGAGTCAGGCCGGGCCGGCTTCCTATTCCCAGACCAGGCCGAAGCGGCCATCCTTGGCGGCCTGCAACAGGAGAGCTTTCATGTTCCGCAAAAGACGTGCCTTTACGACATCGAATTTGTCTTCGAGCAGACCGATGACTCGCTGCGCGGCATGATTGTCTTCTGCCGCGACATCTTCACAGCCGACTCGATGCAGTGGATGGCACGCAATTTCGAATCGCTCCTTGCGGTGCTGGTGCAGGCAGATCGCACGCCCATTGACCGGATTCCGTGGCCGCAGACCGACACGCTGCTGGCCGACATGACGATGCCCCTCGCTACCGGGGATGCACGGACGCTGGCCGATCTCCTCATGCCCGTGATCGAGCGATCACCCCGTCAGCCGGCGATCGTCGGCGACGGTATGCAGTGGGACTACGGTCAGTTGGGCGAGCATTGCCGGGGCATCGCCGCAGAACTCGTCGCTGCGGGAGTTGGCACAGGAAGCCTGGTGCCCGTTGTCGGCCATGGCGCTCACGCCTTCGTGGGAACCGTGGCCACGATTCTCTGCGGTGCCGCAGCAGTTCCGATCGATTCCCGTCAGCCTGCCGTAAGCTGGGAGACCCTTCTCGAGGATACAGCCGCCTCTGCGGCGGTGGTGGCGGGTGGTGGCGACTGGCTCGACGCGGCGGCCACCACGGACGATGGAAACGTGAGGCGGATTGATGTCGAAGCGGCACGCGGGACAGGTTCCACAGAGACCACGCAGACGCTCGGTGTCGGCGCGCAGCCCGATGGCCTCGCCTACTGCATCTTCACCAGCGGTTCGACGGGCCGTCCAAAGGGCGTGCTCGTCGAGCACAGGGCCATCGTCAACACACTCACATGGCGTCGGCAGGCGGTTCCACTGAGCAGCGAAGACCGCGTGCTGCTGCTCTTCTCGCCGCAATTCGATGCCGCGCTGGGCATCGCGCTCACCACGCTCTCCCAGGGCGGCACGCTCGTGATGGCCGATGACCGCGCAACGAGTGACGTAGCGTGCTTGATCGATCAGGTGATCCGCGATCGGATCACTATCCTGCCGGCCGTGCCCGCCCTGTTGCAACTCGTGACGGCTCATCCCAGGTTCATGGAGTGCCTGTCCCTGCGTCATATCTGGGCGGGCGGAGAGGCGATGCCGCCGGAGTTGCCGTCGCTCGTGTCTCGGCTCCCGGGCGTGCACTTGTGGAACTTCTACGGTCCCACGGAAGCCGCCGTCGAGGCAGCGGCCTGTGCGGTGATTGCCTCAGGAGCCGGCCCGCGTGTGGGTCGTGACCCGACCCGCCACATCCCCATCGGCAGCCCCGTGGCCAATACGACACTCACGATCCTCGACGAAGCACTCCGTCCCGTGCCGGATACCGTGCCCGGTGAACTGGCGATCGCCGGTCCGGGCCTGGCACGCGGCTATCTCAAACGGCCCGATCTCACCGCCGCTCGGTTCCCATCGCTCGCGGACGGACACGGCCCGCGGATCTATCTGACGGGCGATCGCTGCCGCAGGCTGGCCGACGGACAGTTCGAGTATCTCGGCCGGCTCGACGATCAGGTGAAGCTCCGTGGCTACCGGATTGAACTCGGCGAGATCGAGAGCTGCCTGCGAATGCACCCAGCCGTGGCCGGGGTGGCCGCGAAGGTGATCGCACGCGACACGCCACAGGCCCGGCTGGCGGCCTTCGTGGTCCTAGCGACGCAGCCACGGCCGGTCGACGACGCCGACGAGGAGGTGCTCGCAGCCGACCTTCGCAGCTGGGTGGCCGAACGTATTGCGGTCTACAAGGTGCCGGCGGCCGTCGTGTTCATCGATGCACTGCCACTCTCGGCGGGCGGCAAGATTGACCGCTCGCGGCTCCCCGACGCGCTTCCGGGAGCCGTCGGATCCGGGGGGCTCGTACCGCCGGCAACGCCGCTGGAGCAGCATCTGGCCGACGTCTGGTCGCTCACGCTCGACATCGTCAACGTCGGCGTGCACCAGAACTTCTTCGATCTGGGTGGAACATCGCTGCAGGCGGCGATGCTGACAGCTCGTTTGAGTGATCACCTCGGCGTGCATGTCCCGACGGCATTGCTGTTCGACCTGGCCGATATCGCTCAGATCGCAAAGCGGCTCGTGCAGCTTCATCGCCCGGAGATAGAGGCCCGCTTTGGGAGCGAATCAGTGACCGCCTACGATCATGAGTCACCGTCAATGGATGGAGCCCATCCGGCGGCGGACGGCAGCCATCCGCTCCTGGTACCGCTCAAGCCCACGGGCGATCTCACGCCGGTCTTCATGATCCATCCGCCGGGCGGTGTCGTCGTCTGCTATCGCGAACTGGCGAGGCTGATCGATCCGTCGCGGCCGCTCTATGGCGTGCGTTCCCGCGGCCTACACGGCGTTGAGGCGATGCCGGAAAGCCTTGAGGCGATGGCGGCGGAATACGTCGACGCAATTCGCTCCAAGCAGCCAGAGGGCCCCTACCTGCTGGGCGGCTGGTCATTGGGTGGCGTCATGGCTGGCGAGGTGGCACGGCAACTGATCGCCGCGGGCGAGGCGGTTGAACGGCTGCTCCTACTCGACTCGGCGCTCCCTGAGTCCGCGCTGCCGGAGGACGCCGTCGGCGACCAGTTCCGAGCGGGGCTCGAGTATGGCATCAATGTCGATCTCGAGGACCTCAGCCGCATGAGCCCAGAGGAGCAACTACCCTTCCTCTGGCAGCACGCGCGCCAGCTCGGAATGCTCGATGCACAGGCGCCGGAGCAGCTCGTCACGAGGGTAATTTCCGATCTGAAGACACTCTTCTCCCATCATGTCGCACTGTGCGAACGCTATCGTCCGCGCCCCGTACCCGTTGATGCAGTGCTCTTCCGCCCCCGGGAAGTGCCGTTCGACGTGGGTGGCCCCGAAGATCGCGGCTGGGGACAGTTCATGCGGTCGGTCGAGGTCTGCAGGGTCGCCGGCCATCACCACAGCATGGTGGCGATGCCGCACGTGCGGGAGTTGGCCGCCGTGATCACCGGAGTGCTGGCCGAGCCTGTCGAAGCCAACATCACAGCACGTTGAACCGATCGCACGGGCGTTAGACGCGATGCCTGTCAGCCGTATCTTCCTGAAGTCCAGTGGCGTGTCAGGCTTCCGTCGACCTTTTCGTTTCCTGTTCCCGACATGCCTGACTCGCTAGCCGTTCGGAACGTCCTTGGTAATCCGCCCATCGAGCATGCGTATCGTACGGCCAGCCCGCGCGGCGACAGCGGCGTCGTGCGTAACAACGACGAGCGTCGTGCCCCGCTCGACGCGGAGCATGCCGAGGAGATCCATCACCTCGCCGCCGCTCTTGCTATCGAGGCTGCCCGTGGGCTCATCGGCGAGAATGAGTGCCGGACCATTCGCCAACGCCCGCGCGATCGCCACCCGCTGACGCTGCCCGATCGAGAGTTGGCCTGGCATGTGATCGGCGCGGTCCGCCAAACCAACGAGCCTGAGCAGCTTGTCTGCCTGTGCCACCCGGGCTTCGTCCGACTGTCCGTCACCGAACATCGGCACCTGCACGTTCTCACGCGCGGTCAGATTGGGCAGTAAATAGAACGTCTGGAACACGAACCCGATCTCACGGGACCGCAACCGATCGATATCCTCGACGCCCGACAGCGGCGTGCCATGAAAGCGAACCTCGCCGGAGGTGGGCGTGTCGAGCGCACCGATCATGTGCAGGAGAGTCGATTTGCCGCATCCGCTGGGACCTACGATCGAAACGAACTGTCCCGCTAGAATCTCCAGACTAACACAGTCGAGCGCCCGTACGTTTCCATCGCGGTAGGTCTTTGTGACGTTGTGTAGGGCCACCAACGGCGGGACACCTGTTGAGACGTAGCTTGATTCCATGATGCCCTTTCTGGAATATGTCTTGCCGAGAACGGCGACGCACTGGAGCAGCATATGTTCCCGCACGAGGGAAATCCGCACGCGACGGAATGTCTGCTCCGAACCGATGGTCGGCAGCCGTCTGTGACGTCGACGCTGATCCTCGCCATGCTCATGACGACGGCTGCGGCAACACCGCCGGCGGCCAGCGCCGCCGATCCCGATCCGGCGGCGACCTGCCGTCCGCTGAAGGTCGTGCCGCCAGACACGTCCGTGGACAATCCGGACGGGAGTCGCTGGAACCGCGTGGTCCTGCTGGCTGCGCCACGAATCGCCAGCGGTGACACCGAGGCCGTTTCGCAGGTCATTCGGCAGCGAGTCTCCCAATTCACGCTCGCGTTGCTCGCGACCGTTCGGAAGACAACTGGACCTGCGGGCGGCACACGGCACGAACTCGCCGAACTTGGTGTTGGATACGCGGTACCCATGGATGGCCGGCTGACCATCGTGGCCACCGACAATCCTCCGCCAAGCGCCGGGATCGATTTTCTCGGCCGGCAGATCCTCGCGGAGAACGGACGCACCCTCGCCAATCTGACCTGCGTCGGCACTTCCGACACCGCTCAGGTCTTCGACGCTGAGGCGATCCTGTTCCGTCGTGGCACCCATCTCGATTTTCTGATGCGACACTTTGTCTGGGTGGAGCCCGTCTCGGGGCAGTGTTCGGCCTGCGTCTGGCTGCTCACCAGGCGCGCAGACGGCAGCTTGGTTGTGGTCGAGGAGCCGATCCACTGGATCAGTCCCGGAACCCGGGAGGATCGTGCGGTCCACGTGGACTCAAGCGAGTTTCTGTTCGGCATTCCCACCAAGCGATCCCTCGCGCTCGTCGACATCCCACCGGGGCAGGCCCTGGAATGGTCGCCCGGCCTCCGCGCCATCGCGGCAGAGAAACACTATCCGCTTCAGGCACTCCAGACACTGGCGGTGGCATTGGATCACAGCCTGCAGACATTGCGGGCACCGCAATCAGCTGACCGGTAGCAGCCGTGGAGAAGCACACCGGCCGATTAGCCGAATCCGACGCCACCGTGCACAGCTTGATCGAAAGTCGTGTAGGTAAGGCGGCAGTCTAACGCATGGCAGGCAACCGCCACGAATGCGTTCGCGTCACCGGAGAGCAGGCCGACCCCCAGTCCGTCGCCGGCCGTGCCGTCGAGGGGTGTGGGGGCCGATCCGAGCGATTCTGCTGCGACGCTACTGAGCCGCGTGTCGATGGCCTCCCGCTCCGACGGAAGCGCGATCCGCGCCAGCGGCACCGGCAGCGGTAGATGTCGCAGGCCACCACTAATCCCGCGACCGCACGCCTTGAGGATCGCCTCCTTGACGACCCAGTGTTCAAGCAGTGCCGCGGGCTTGAGCGGATCGGCAAGGCAGCGCCACCGTTGCAGTTCATCTGCCTCGAGGATCGAGTCGGCCATCATCGCGGCCCACTGCGGCGTGTGGGATGGCGACGGGAGTTCGAGGTCGATGCCCACGGGTGATTCCCGTGAGAAGGCCACCAGACCGCGATCGCGGGAATGGGTGAGGTTGAAATGACACCTGCCAGCAAGGTGGCCACCGAGCGCGGGCTTGCCGTAACTGCCGACGCGAAGATCGATCGACTCGGCCGGCTCTTCGACGAAGCGTGATAGGAGGAGTCGCAACCGCCCCCGCCCAACGACAAACCGCCTCCGCACCTCGGGAACGCACCGTTCGGCCCGGATCCGCTCCATGGCCGAGAGTAACCGCTCCAGATCCGCCACGTCTCCATCCGTGGCGACGAGCGATAGCGCGACGACGGTCACGCCCACACCGCCCTCGGGTGGCTGCGGGCACCGTGGCAAGGCATCACAAGCAGGCATGCGGGGCAATCCAGGCAGAATGCGAGCAGGCAGAGCGGATAGGGGCTTCGCGGGCGATGCGGCGGACGGTGAGAGCCCGTTGGCTTTGTGCTGCCCGATGGGCGTAGAGGATTCGACCATGTGAAGTGTCGATCAGCACCAGGGACGAACGTATACCACTTACGAGGGGGCCCTCCTTATGCGGCGATCGGCTTGGCTCCTGATCGCGATCGGGCTTGTGTTGGGCTTGGCTGGCGGGTGCCGGTCGAAGCCGATGCAGGTCTGCATGAACGGTGACATGGACATGAACGGCGACATGGCGATGACCGGCTCCATGAACATGACTGGCGACCTTGGCATGTCGGGCACCATCGTCACGTCGATGAAGACCGACAATCGGGCGTCGCGACTGGCGGCAGTGGCAATCGGCAAGGGCTCCGCACAGTGCGGGAAGCTGGCGATTGTTGATATCGACGGCCTCCTGCTCAACCGCAACATGGGCGGATTTGGTTCGATGGGCGAAAATCCGGTGGCCCTGTTTCGTGAGAAGCTCGACGCCCTCGAGTCCGATCCGCAGATCGCGGCTGTGGTGCTCCGCATCAACAGCCCCGGAGGTGGCGTCACGGCCTCCGACATCATGGCCCGCGATCTGCGGCAGTTTTGTGACCGGAAGAACATCCCGGTGGTCGCCTGCCTGATGGACGTCGGCGCCGGTGGAGGCTACTTGCTGGCATCGGCTGCCGACGTAATCGTGGCCCACCCGACGACCATCGTGGGGGGCCTTGGCGTGATTCTCAACAGCTACAACCTGCAGGAAACGATGGGCCAGTTCAACGTCGTGGCCCGCCCCATCAAGTCAGGCAAGAAGGTCGATGCCGCATCGCCCGCGCGTCCGCTGGAGCCGGAGGAGCTTGAGATGCTGCAGTCTTTGGCAACAGGCTTTCACTCGCGGCTCAAACAACAGATTCACGACGCGAGGCCACTGGTCGCGGAGGAAGCCGATATCTTCGACGGCCGGGTGATCGCCGGCGATCAGGCTGCGGCGGTAGGACTCGTCGACCGCCTTGGTTATCTCGACGATGCCCTCGCCGAGGCCAGAACCCTCGCCAAGCTCGGACCGGAATCGAGCGTCGTCATGCTGCGCCGCGACAACGACCGGGCCTACACGCAGTTCGACGTCACGCCGAACATCGCCCAACAGACCGCGGTAGTGCCGCTGAATGTTCCGGGCCTCGACCGCAGTCAGCTGCCGACCTTTCTCTATATCTGGCAGCCTGAGACGAGCCTGACCACCGCGTCGGGCGGGTGAAATGGCCGACATCTCAGCGGCCGGCGGCCAATTTGCGGCGGAGGACACGGACGCCTTCCTGCGATGTCAGCGGGATTTTCGACCGCAGCAAGTTGCTCCCCTGAAACCAAGCTTCGGGTTCGCAGATCACCATCCGTGATTCGACAACGAGCACGTCGCCAGAACCGCCTTCGGCTGCAAGCTTCCTCACGGTGACGACACCGCCGCAGCCCTTGTAGGGCTGCGGCTCGCCCTCGATCCGGCCACCGAGCTCGTTCTCTTCGATCCTCGTCCAGGTCGCCCGCCACCGGGGCTCATTTCCGAATCGCGGGTCGAACTCCCAGGCCACCTGCACACCATCGGGCGTTTCATGCTTCTCGGCCCGAACCACCCCGCGCACCTTGACCCGGTTGAGCAGCGGGACCTCGACGAAGAGAAATTGCTCATGGCCCGACCCATCGGGCTCGATGCCGACCGCCGAAAGGTCCGCGGCCGCAAGCGGTTTCGCTGTCGCCCCCTTGGAGTCCTCCTCCAAGCCAAACGTCTTCTTCACGGCCTCCTCCCCCTGTACTTTCTCAAGCGCCGCATGAAGCACAAACGCCGTCCGCACGCGATGGCCCAGCCGCCTGTCCCCTGCAGTCACCGCTTCGATCACCACGGTCACGGGCGCCGTGACCGCATCCTCGACGAAACGGTCCCAGCCGGCGACGCCAGCCAACTCATGCAGAGATTGCTCGTCGTCACCAACGCCGAGGCGGACAAGAGCCGTGGGCAACGGTGACCACACGCCTTCCGCCACCTCCACGCCGTGTTCCGTCAGGATGGCTGCAAGGTCCGTCCGGTCTGCGGTCGCCGGTTCGGCATGGCAGCATGCCTGACGATCGCACCATGCCGTGCCGATCAGCAGGCTGGCCCAGAGCAGTGCCCGGCCCCACGGTGGTTGCGATCGAACGTACACCCATCAGGCTCCCGAAGTATTTCCCATTCATTTTCCCATTGCTGCAGCAGCCTGCCAAGCCCCGCCTACGCTCATTCAGCGTGCCGATGATTCTGCGGCGGCGGCGATCGCTTCAGCCACCGTTTTCGTGCCCAGCCTCTCCTTGCCCTTGAGCGATCCCCCGACCGCTTCGGCCGGCCAGGTCTGCGGATCGGCGAAGCGGCCGTCGTCACCATACTGCTTCTGAAGTCTCTCGATCTCGGCTTTCAGTTCTGCAAACAGCGCCGCGACCGCGGGCGACCTCGCTTCGGTCTCGTCGAAGAGCAGGTTGTGCTGCTCGGTCGGATCCTTGACGAGGTCGTAGAGCTCCCAGGCGTCCTTCGTCCAGTAGTGGATCAGCTTGTGGGTCGCCGTGCGGACGCCGTAGTGGGCCCGCGTGTTGTGGCCGCCGGGGTCGTGGTAGTAGCGGTAGTAGACGCTCGTCCGCCAGTCGGCCGGCCGCTGGCCGCGGAGGAGCGGCGCCAGGCTCCTCCCCTGCATCGACTCCGGAACCGGGAGGCCCGCAAGGTCGAGCATCGTGGGCGCGAGGTCGATGTTGGCGACACACTGGTCGGGCGTGGCCCCGGCCACGACCCCCGGACCCCGGACGAGCAGCGGCACCCGCAGCCCCGGCTCGTACATGAACCGCTTGTCGTAGAGGCCGAGGTCGCCGAGATACCAGCCGTTGTCGGCCGTGTAGATCACGATCGTGTCGTCGGCCAGGCCTTCGGCGTCGAGCCAGTCGAGCACCTTGCCGACGCCGTCGTCCACGCCCTGCACGCAGGCGAGATAGTCCTGCATGAACCGCTGATACTTCCAGCGAACGAGCTCGTTGCCAGTGAGCCGTTCGCCGTCGACCTCCACCTCCATCGGCTTCTCGCCCAGCCACCGCTGCCGCTCCTTTGGCTCGAGCCCAGCCGGCGGCTCGAGCTTCAGGTCACCGCGAGTGAGGTCGCGGGCGATGGTCTGCTCGTTTTCGGGAAGCGCGGCCGGGCGGGTCGCGTAGTCGTCAAACAGCGTCTCGGGCTCGGGGATCACGGCGCCAGCGAACTTCGCGCGGTTGCGGTCGTCAGGAGTCCATTCGCGATGGGGCGCCTTGTGGTGGAGCATCAGGAAGAACGGTTTGTCCGCCGGTCTTGTCCGCAGAAACTCGAGCCCGAGATCGGTGATCACCTCCGTGCAGTGTCCCTCAATCGCCAGCCTGCCTCCGGGCACGAGGAATGTCGGATCGCGGTACACGCCCTGGCCGGGGAGCACGATCCAGCGATCGAACCCGGTCGGATCGCTGCCGAGATGCCACTTCCCGATCACGCCAGTGTGGTAGCCGGCGGCCTGCATCCGCTTGGCGAGAGTGTCTCTGCTCCCGTCGAACTGATTGAACACGGGCACGCCATTCATATGTGAATACTGACCGGTCAGCAGCGTGGCCCGGCTGGGCGTGCAGATCGAATTGGTGACGAACGAGTTCGTGAATCGCGACCCGGTGGCCGCGATCCGGTCGAGGTGCGGCGTCTGGTTCACCTTCGAGCCGTAGGCCGAAATCGCGTGCTGGGCGTGGTCGTCGGTGAAGACAAAGAGCACATTCGGCCGCCGCGGCGTGGCAACCGGGCTCTCGGCTGCCGAAGCAGCCGATGTGAGGCATGCGAGCGTCACGATCGCAACGAGAACATACGGCCGCGTGCGTGGCATAACGTGGCTCACTTCAGTCGTTTCAACGACCGCGTGCTGCCACCGATGTGCATCGTGGCATTCCCCGGCTTGCCAGATGCGTCGACCTCGAACTCGATCGTGGCGTCGGTGTTGACAAATTCGAACACCCTCTCGGACACCGGCACGATCGGCATGTCCACGGGACGATCGGGGAACCGCACGATCAGCCCCTTCCCGTCGACAGTCATCGTCACCGGCGGCTTTGCCTCGTCATCGCCCATCTGAAACGCGCCCGCAAAGGCGGCAAGTTCGCTGGGTGTCTTGGCGATCGCATGCGGCGGCTCGGCCTGTTCTGCAAAGGTCTCGATGCGGGCCGGCAGGCGACGCACCCAGATGCTGCGGAATCGCACCGGCTGGCCGTGATCCTGTAGCCGGATCGGCCCCTCCATCTCATGAGGCTGGTAGGCCAGAAAGTTGAGCCAACTCGTCGGTCCCAGGATCGGCTCGTTGTTCTGCACGGCGACGCCGTTGTGCAGCACCGTTACGTGGGCGGCATCGAGCAGTTTTTCGTCGGCGGAAAAGCGTGGTCCCCGAAAGATGATGTCGAACGTCTGCCAGGCGCCGGGTGGCAGCGAGGCGTTGAGCAGCGGCGGAGCCTGGCCATACACCGCGCCGGCGTATCCGTCGGCGTAGGTGTCGGCCTGGAACGTGTCGAGGATCTGAATTTCGTAACGCCCCATCAGAAAGACGCCGCTGTTGCCGCGGTTCTGTCCCGACCCAGAGGCCGGACTGGGGCTGGCCCACTCGATGTGCATCTGGATGTCACCGAACGATTCGCGAGTCTGAATCGACCCCGCCTCCGGCTTGATCTCGAAGAAACCATCCCGAACCGCCCACGCCGCCGGTTCGCCCCCATCAGACACCCACTTGTCGAGCGACTTTCCATCGAAGAGCACCACGGCGTCGGCCGGCGGTGCCGCCAGACCGGCGCTGCCCTGCCCGGCCACCACCGGCGGCTTGGGCTGCGTCATCGAATGCTGTTTCCAGCGTCTGCCGAGGACTGCCGCCGGCTCCTCAGCCATGACCATGCCGCTTGGGTGGAACATCGCGAGCGTCGTCACCACAGCCGCCAGAACCCTGCAGACACCAATGCGAATCATGCCGCCCCCAAACGTGGATGGTGTGCCCTCTATGCCATCAGACCAAGAAGCATAGCCCGTCCAGCGGCAGTCTCGCAATCGATCGACAGGAGGATCTTCGCATGTGCCTCAGCCCGCAACGCCTGCATCGTCCGCCAGACACTCTCAGAAGTTGCCGCCCACTGTTTACCGGTTATCGTGTAGTCCATACTTCTGAACCGAGCGCCCTCGCCCACCCATGCCTATAACCCTCGCCATAGCCACCGTCGTCGCTGTTCTGCTGGCGGCGTACCTCGTGGTGGCCATGCTCGCCCCGGAGAGGTTTGGCTGATGCTGCTTCAGGCATGGCTTGAGGTCGTCTGCATTCTGATCGCCACGTTGCTTGCGGCGTGCGCGGTGGCACCCTGGCTGGCGGCCATCTTCCGCATCGACACGGCGGATAGCGTTCCGGGCCGCTGCGAATCATGGCTCGAGCGACTCGAGCGGCCTGTGCTGCGCCTGGCGGGCGTGTGGCCGGTGTGCGAGATGACAGCGGGAGCCTACGCGGCGGCGATCTTCGTCTTCCATGCGGCCGGAATCATTCTGCTCGTGGCCATCCAACGCCTCCAGCCGCTGCTCCCCTGGAACCCCGACCAACTCCCTGCCGTGCCCTGGCTGATCGCGATCAATACGGCGGCCAGCTTTGCCACCAACACGAACTGGCAGTCGTATGGCGGAGAGACCACGCTCTCGCCGCTGACCCAGACGCTCGGCCTGACCGTCCAGAACTTCCTGTCAGCTGCCAGCGGGCTGTGCGTGCTGGCCGTGCTTACCCGCGGTCTCGTCCGGCGTGACAGCCGCACGGTCGGCAACTTCTGGCAGGACCTCGTGCGATCCACGCTCGGGCTGCTGCTGCCGTTGGCGGTTCTCCTCGGATTGGTGCTCGCCAGCCAGGGCGTGGTGCAGTCGTTCGGCACCGCGATCGAGGTGCCGCTGCTCGACCAGTCGCTGCCGACTGCCGCAGCAACACCAACGAAGCAGCGAATCGTGATCGGACCAGTCGCCTCGCAGGTCGCCATCAAGCAGCTCGGCACAAACGGTGGTGGCTACTTCAACGCCAACAGTGCCCACCCCTTCGAGAACCCGACGCCGCTCACCAACCTGCTCGAAATCGTCGCCATGCTCACGCTTCCGATCGCGAGCTGCCTCGCCTTCGGCCGCTGGGTGGGGGATCGTCGGCAGGGACGGGCACTCCTGGCGGCGATGGCCATGCTTTTCCTGCCATTCCTGCTGATCATCGTCCGCTGTGAAACCCAACCGTCTCCCCTGCTGGCTGCCGTCACGCCGGCGATCGACCAGACCGCGTCCGGCGCTCATGAGGGCGGATCGATGGAGGGCAAGGAGGTGCGGTTTGGGCCGGCGGCGTCGGCTCTCTTTGCCGTCGGCACGACGGCCACGAGCTGCGGTGCCGTGAACGCCATGCACGACAGCTTCTCGCCGCTCGGCGGCATGGTGGCCATGTGGATGATCCAACTCGGCGAAGTCGTGTTTGGCGGTGTCGGCACCGGGCTGGCGGGGCTGATCGCCTACACGCTCGTGGCGGTGTTCATCGCCGGCCTGATGGTAGGCCGTAGCCCCGAGTATCTCGGCAAGAAGATCGAGGCACGGGAGATGAAGATGGGCATGGTCGTGCTGCTCGTGCCACTGATCGCCACCCTCATCGGCACCGCCGCGGCCTGCGTGCTCCCGTCGGAGGCGTCCGCGGCACTCAATCCCGGGCCGCATGGGTTTTCCGAGCTGCTGTATGCGTTCTCCAGTGCCGCCAACAACAACGGCTCGGCCTTCGGCGGCCTGACCGCCACGAGCGGCTTCTGGACGCTCTCGCTCGCTGCCGCGATGCTCGCCAGCCGACTGCTCACGATGCTGCCGCTCGTCGCGATCGGCGGATCGCTGGCCGCCAAACGGACGGTGGCCGAAAGCCCCGGCACCCTGCCGACCCACACGCCGCTGTTCGTGCTTCTCGTTGCGGGCACGGTGATCCTCGTCGGAGCGCTGTCGTTCGTGCCGGCCCTTGCGCTCGGCCCCCTGGCCGAGGCGCTCCAGCCGTTGCCGACCGCGGCTGGGGGAGGCAAGCCATGAGCCACGACACGCAGGCCGGCATCCTCGGTGACCCCGCTGCGATCCTTCGTGCGGCGGGCGAGGCATTCGTGAAGCTCGATCCGCGGCGGATGATCCTCTCGCCCGTGATGTTCACGATCGAGGTCGGTGCCGTGCTGATCACGATGCTTGCCGTGGCCAGGGCCGCTGGTCAACCAGGCGCAGAACACCCGGCGTTCATTGCCGCGGTGGCTGTCGGACTCTGGGCAACGGTGATCTTCGCCAATTTCGCCGAGGCGATGGCAGAGGGCCGTGGCCGCGCGCAGGCCGACGCCCTCCGCCGCACCCGCAGCGACACCCTCGCCAAGCGGCTGGCCGCGCCGCAACGGGATGCGGCGATCGAACAGACGCCGTCCACGCAACTCCGCCGCGATGATTACGTGCTGATCGAAGCGGGCGACATCGTGCCGGGAGACGGCGAGGTGGTCGACGGCGTCGCCACCGTGGATGAGAGTGCGATCACCGGCGAGAGCGCGCCGGTGATTCGGGAGAGCGGCGGCGACCGCAACACCGTCACCGGCGGCACACGGGTGCTTTCCGACTGGCTTGTCGTGCGGATCACGGCCAATCCCGGCGAGAGTTTTCTCGACAAGATGATCTCGATGGTGGAGGGCGCGAAGCGGCAGAAAACGCCCAACGAGATCGCACTCGACATCCTGCTGGCCGGTCTGACGCTCGTCTTTCTGGTCGTCACCGCCACACTGCTGCCCTACTCGATCTATGCCGTGAGTGCCGCGGGCCGCGGCGAACCACTCGGCTTGGCAGTGCTTGCAGCGCTCTTCGTGTGCCTCGCCCCCACCACGATCGGCGGCCTCCTGCCGGCGATCGGCATCGCCGGCATCGACCGGATGGTGCGGGCCAACGTGCTGGCCACCAGCGGCCGCGCGGTCGAAGCCGCAGGAGACGTTGACGTGCTTCTTCTCGATAAGACCGGCACCATCACGTTCGGAAACCGGCAGGCGTCCACTTTCCTGCCGGCGACGGGTGTCAGCGAGCACGACCTCGCCGACGCCGCCCAGCTGGCAAGCCTCGCGGACGAGACGCCGGAAGGCAGGTCGATCGTCGTGCTGGCCAAGGAGCGGCACGGCATCCGCAGCCGCGACATCGAGTCGCTGAACGCGGAGTTTGTCCCCTTCACCGCCCAGACGAGGATGAGCGGCGTCGACTTCGACGGCCGGTCGATCCGCAAGGGCGCGCGTGACACGATCGTGAAGCACGTGTTGACTGCCGGGGGCACGGTGCCGCCGGAAGTGCACCGCATCTGTGACGACGTGGCCAAGGCCGGGGCCACGCCGCTGGTCGTGGCCGACGGTGCCACAGTGCTGGGGGTGATCGAGCTCAAGGACATCGTCAAGGGAGGCATCGCCGAACGCTTCCAGGAACTCCGCGCGATGGGGATCCGCACCGTGATGATCACCGGCGATAACCCGCTCACCGCTGCCGCCATCGCGGCAGAGGCAGGTGTGGACGACTTCCTCGCAGAGGCCACGCCAGAGGCAAAGCTGGCCATGATTCGTCGTTACCAGCAGGAGGGGCATCTGGTCGCCATGACGGGCGACGGCACCAACGACGCCCCGGCACTCGCGCAGGCCGACGTCGCGGTGGCGATGAATTCGGGCACGCAGGCGGCCAAGGAGGCGGGCAACATGGTCGACCTCGACAGCAATCCCACCAAGCTGCTGGAAATCGTCGCCGTCGGCAAGCAGTTGTTGATGACGCGGGGAAGCCTCACGACCTTCAGTCTCGCCAACGACATCTCCAAGTATTTTGCGATCGTGCCGGCAGCCTTCGGCAGCATCTATCCGCAGCTCAAGTCGCTCGACGTGATGCGACTGCACTCGCCGACAACGGCCGTGCTCGCCGCCGTGGCCTTCAATGCGTTCGTGATCGTCGGGCTCGTCCCGATGGCTCTCAAGGGCGTGAAGTATCGCCCGCTGCCAGCCGCAGTGCTGCTGCAGCAAAACCTCCTGGTCTGGGGCCTCGGCGGGCTGCTGCTGCCGTTTCCCTGCATCAAGCTGCTCGACATGCTCCTCGCCGCCTGCGGAGTGAACTGATGCCAGCTCCCTCGAAGAATCCCAGCCCCCCGGGGCTCGCCGCGGTCCTGATCGCCCAAGTGCGTCCGGCATGCACCCTGCTCCTGGCCCTCGCCCTGATCACCGGCGTGCTGTATCCCCTTGGCATGACCGTCGCGATCCAAACGCTGTTTCCACGACAGGCCGGCGGCAGCCCACTGCGGGATGCCGAGGGCGTTGTCCGCGGCTCCGCGCTCATCGGCCAGCCATTCAACGCACCGCAGTGGTTTCATGGCCGACCGAGCTCTACAGGCAATGCCCCGTATGACCCGACCGCGTCGGGCGGTTCAAACCTCGGGCCGACGAATCCCGCCCTGGCTAGAGCCGTTCGCGAGCGGGCAGACGCCCTGACGCAGGGCAACCCCGGCCATGCCGGCTCGATCCCCATCGATCTCGTCACCGCCAGCGGCAGCGGACTTGATCCGCACATCTCGCCGCCGGCGGCACTCCTGCAGGTGCCACGCGTCGCCGCCGCCCACGGGGTCGATGAGTCAGCCGTACGACAGCTGGTGGCGCAGCATGTCGAACCGGCCGTGTTGGGCATCTTTGGCCGTCCGAGGGTGAACGTGCTGCAGTTGAATCTCGCGCTGGAATCGATCCCCCGCAACACTGAAGTCTCCCAACGGAAATAAGTCCGCCACGATGCCGACCGAGCCGTCACGCCCCGATCCCGATGCGTTGCTGGCCAGCATCCAGGCGGATGAGAGGCAGGCATCACGCGGTCGATTGAAGGTGTTTTTCGGGTTCTCTCCCGGTGTCGGCAAGACCTACGCCATGCTCGAATCGGCGCAGCGGCTCGCCGCCGCGGGCACCGACGTCGTCGTTGGGATCATCGAAACGCACGGCCGAGCCGATACCGCCGCACTCGTGGAGGGGCTGGAAGTGCTGCCCCGTCTCTCGGTTCCCTATCGCGGACACACGCTTCGGGAATTCGACCTCGACGGTGCCATCGCCCGAAGGCCGAAGGTGCTGCTCATCGATGAGATGGCCCACACGAATGCCCCGGGGCTGCTCCATCCCAAACGCTGGCAGGACATCTTCGCGATCGTCGATGCGGGCATCGATGTGCACACCACGCTGAACGTGCAGCACGTCGAGAGCCTCGTCGATCTGGTGGAGCAGGCCACCGGTGTGCGGGTGAAGGAAACCGTTCCCGACGACGCTCTCGACCGCGCGGATGAGATCGAATTGATCGACCTGCCACCGGAAGAACTGCTCGAGCGACTGAAGGCCGGGAAAATCTACCTGCCCGAGGTGGCGGCCCGGGCAACGGAGCGTTTCTTCAAGCGATCCAATCTGCTCGAACTCCGTGAGCTATCGCTACGACGGATGACCCAGCGGGTCGACCGCGACGTGGACTCGGCCCGCCGCGCCGTGGGAGATGGGCGGGTTCGCGGCACCGCCGAGCGGATCCTCGTGGCCGTGGGACCGAGTCCTGCATCGGCCCGCCTGCTCCGCAAGGCCCATCGCGTTGCGACAGGACTCCGCGCGGAATGGGTGGCCGCCTCGGTGGAGATTCCGGCGGCATCTCCGCCCTCCTCCAAGGCCTTGGAACAACTGGAAGCCAACCTGCGGGTGGCCGAATCGCTCGGCGGGCACGTGGTCCGCATCGCGGGCACGAGCATCGCCGATGCGCTGCTCCACGAAGCCGAACGCACGGGAGTGACACGCATCCTCATCGGTAAGCCGCGGCACCACGAGCGCTGGTTTTCACTGGGGGAAAACATCGTCGACCGGCTCGTTCGGCGCAGCGAGAACATTGACGTGCTCGTGGTCTGCGGCGACGACGGTGAACCAGCGCCGATCCCTACCCACCTCGATAGCCGGGCATCTCGCCCTCTCGCCGGACTGGGCTACGTCGCCGGCACGCTCGCCATGATGACGGCGGTGGGCTGCTGGCTCTGGCCGTCTGTCGACTCCACCATTCTGAGTCTGGTATCGCTGCTGATCGTGATGACCTCCTCGCTCTGGTTCGGCAGGCGGTCCGGCATCATCGCGGTCGTGCTCGCAGCGCTGTTGATCAATTTCTTCTTCGTGCCGCCGTTCTACACGTTCGTCATCGCCAACTCCACCGACATCGTAGCCCTGTCGATCCTGCTTTCCGTGGGCCTGATCGTGGCGGAGTTGTTGGTGCGGCTGAAAGTGCAGACGTCGCTGGCCGTCGATCGCGAGCGGCGGACGTCGCGGCTTTTGGAACACTCACGGAGCCTTGCCATGGCCGTCGACGCCGATGCGGTAGCCTCCGCACTCGCCGATTCAGTCGCCGGCGTTGTGGATGCCTCGATCGTCGAGGTGCATCTGGCCGATCCGGTTGATGGCCTGCGGGTGAAGGCACGCCATGGCTCGATCCCGGCACAGAAGGAGGAGGCGGGCGTCGTGTCCTGGACGCATGAATCCGGCCGCATCGCCGGGTTGGGCACGGCCACGCTCCCCGGTGCGCTGGTCACCTGCTTGCCGATCCGTCACAGCGGCAACGCACTGGGCGTGTTGCTGATCGCGTTCGATCCGCCACGGCCGCTCACTCGCGACGAGAGCGGTCTGATCACGTCGCTGGTCGAACAGACTGCCATCACGCTCTCCAGTCTGAAAAAGCACTGATGGCCGTGCGGAATCGTCAACGCTTCCACGCCAACACCAGCACGCCTGCGGCCACCATGAGAATGCCGGCCCATTCACGAACAGCCGGCCGCTCGTGAAGGAACAGCACCGCAAACACAGCCACGAGCACCAGGCTCAGCTTGTCCACGGGCGCCACCTTGGAAGCATCGCCGATCTTCAGCGCGCGGAAGTAGCAGACCCACGACGCTCCGGTGGCGAGGCCCGACAACAGCAGAAACAACAACGTTTTCGGAGGAAGCGTCAACGGATTCGCCCACTTTCCGGTCGCCACCACAAAGGCGGTCAGCACCACCGCGATGATTCCGGTGCGGACGAGCGTCGCCAGATCAGAATCAACCCCGGCAAGGCCGACCTTCGCGAAGATGGCCGTCAGGGCCGCGAACACGGCCGACATGAGCGCCCAGACAAACCATGTTTGACTCGTCTCCATCCGTCAGTCTCCTTGCCTGCGATGATCCGTGCGGTCCTCACGACGCTGCCACTCTACTCAAGATCAGGAGCGGGGTCGCTTGTACAGCGTATCCAACTCAGCAGGGAGACAGTGTGCTGGACAACGGCGCCGCTGCTCAGGCCTCGACCGGCACGATCGTCCCCGCACGCATGAAGACCAGTTCAGCCGTGATGGCGTGTGGGGCGAGGCTAAAGAGTTGGGCGACGGCGCGGCGATAGTCGGCAAGCTGCGGCGTGTAGAACGCCGTCTTCTCGGCGATCAATCGGGCCTGCTCCTTCGGCCCCGTGTCGCCGCCCACACCGTCGAACTTGAAGTCGATCACCTCGGCGGCGACAGGCCTGCCCGCCCGCGACCAGACCACGAGCCGGTCGATCACTCCCTGCATGATCCCATCGGCATCACGGAGCACGAACGGATGCTCCCGCAGCAGGAGCGGCTCCGCCGGCCCGGCGGCAATCCCGCAGGCGACGAACTTCTCCGGCAAGAGCGACCGCGGCTTCGCAAGCAACTCCGTGACGGCATCCCGGCCGCACATCCCGCGGAAGTCCGCCAGGAGGGCCGTCTGCTGTGAAGCGAGCGATGGCGGCACAGCGGCGACCTCGAGCAAGCCTGCGTCCGAGGGAATGATGGCCGGCCAGCCGACCTGCTCGATCCACGCATGAAGCAGCGTGCCCACGTCCTTGGCCTGCTGCGAGCCTGTGTCGAGAAGCGAGGTGGCGGCAACGATGCGTCCCCCCTCGGCCGACGAGGGCGTTCGGAGTGGCGCACCACGGCGGCGGGTGCCGCTGGCAAGTGGCTTGAGCGTGAGCGACTGATGGCGAGCCACCGGATCGACTGGCGGCGATCCGGCGACGGTCTCCGCCACGATCGCGTCAAGGGTGACGTCGGCCCGGTGCGCATGGGTGAAGAGCACTGTGGCAGGCGGTGCCTGCGGCGTGTCGGGGAGCGTGGCCCGCAGAAGACCTGCGAGCGTCTTCGGTATGGCTCTTTCGGTCTCCTTCTCTGGAGCGATCACGATCTCGAGCCCCTGCATGGCCCGGGTGAGGCCTACGTACAGCGTCGCGATCGCCTCGCGGACGATCGGCTGCGGGGCCGCCGCACAGAGTTCCTGCCAATCGTCGGGCAGAAACGGCTGAAACTCCTTCGGTACGGCGACAAGCACCCGCTGAATCGGAGCGAGCGGCCCCGCACGATCGATCACCACCCGCGGCGTAAAGGGGACAAGCTTGCGGTCGAGGTCGGTGAGCACAACGAGGTCAAATTCCAGCCCCTTGGCCTTGTGGATCGTCATCACCCGGATCGGCGACGGCACCGGATCGGCCACGCTCGTGCTCCGGCACTGCGCGATGAAGGGGGATGTGCGAAGGAGGCCCGTTCGCGAGCCGCCAGCCGCCAGATCCCAGGCACGCGCCGACTCGACGAACTGCTCGAGCCGCCGCACATCCCGCTGCGAACTCTGCGGGGCGACGACGGCCGCAAGCCGTCCGAGCACCGGGCCGTAGCCGTCGTCGATGAGCTCCCGTCGCAGTTGGTCGATCGCCGCAATGAACGCAGGGGGCGGCTCCGCAGCCGAGCCACGGCCCGCACCGAGCCCGATGGTCGCCGCCAGCGGCGACGTGCCCACATGAAACCGCGCCGCCGAATCGGAGGGATGGTCGACGAGTGAGAGCACCGAGAGCAAAAGCTCCACGGCGGGCGAATCGTCGAGCGGATTGCCCCCCTCGGCGCTGGCGACAATGTCATGGCGGCTCTTGAGCCTCGCGATCACCTGCTCAGCCGCGCGGTTGGTCCGCACCAACACGCCAATCCGCGCAGAAGGATTTGCCAGCGCGAGTGCCGCGGCCCGCTCGGCGGCGTATTTGAGGACGTCATCGACCCCCGGAGCTGTCCTGAGCCGAACCCATCCGGGCAGATTCTGTTTGCGGGCTGCCGCGGAATGGCGAGGGAACGCGGCGGCCCATCGGGTGGCTACGACAGCATGGTCGGCCAGCGGTTCGCAGCCAGCGAGGTTGGTAAAGACCTTGTTGACGACATCGAGCACAGCAGGGCTCGAGCGATAGCTCTCCGACAGTTCGAGCGTCGTCAGCGGCGTCGACGCCTTTTCGAAGAACGCGGCAAGCGTATCGATCAGTTCCGCCTTGCCGCCCCGCCAGCCATAGATCGCCTGCTTGTCGTCCCCGACGGCGAAGAATGTTCCGCCGCTCGTCGCCGTATTCTCGGCAAGCCGTTCCAGCACCCGCCACTGCGCGAGCGACGTGTCCTGAAACTCATCGAGGAGGAGATGCCTTGCATAGGAGATGCCCCGCCACCGCGCATGATCGAGCGTGCCGTCGCTGGCCGCGAGGCCGACAAGCCGGGTCACATCGTCGAACGACACGATCCCATCCACCGTGGCAAGCTGGTCAGTCGTCTCCACGTAGCGGTCGAGGATCTCGCGCATGGCCCGCGTCTGGGCCGCGATGCGGTCAAGGACCAGGGTCTTCGTCAGATCGAGGAGCGTGCCGTAGGCTTGCTGTATGGCGGGGTCGATCGGCTTCTTGTAATAGGTCGCATCTCCGGCGAGCACCTTGCTGGCGATGCCCTTGCCCGCAAACGTCTGCCAATCGCTGGCTTGGAAGGCCGCGAGATCCTTGTCGCGGGCCTCAGCGAATCGCTTGTCGGTGAAGGCTGCCGCCTCGATGAACGCGATCGCAGCATCGATGTCGGCGGCGGCCGGCGGCCGCGGCACTGGCAGCCACTCCCAGGCGGCCGGCTCGGCCTCGCGATGCACCGCCGCCAGATCGGAGACGATCCTTTCCAGGAGACTCTCAAGGCCCGTGCCCGTTGTCCCGCCCGCGGCGCGAACGAGGAGATCGGCCATCGTGGCGGCCGGCGAACGGCCATCGTCGCCAACAGCCTGCTCGATCGTGCCGTGGATGGCCCGCTGCCGCTGCGATTCAAGCTCCGCATTGGTGCCGATGGTCCAGTTGGCTGGCAGGCCGAGTTCGAAGCGGGCGGCATCAGCGCAGGTGACGAAGAAACTGTCGAGCGTGCCGACCGCCAATCGGTCGAGCGACGCCATCACCTTCACCAGCAGCTCGCGAAAGAACGCGGCGTCGGCTGCGGGCCGTGCAATGGCGGCCCCCAGTGCGGCCGTCGCTGCCGGCGCGACCGGATCGGCCGCCGAGGCGAGTCGGTGCAGCACGCGGGCGAGGATTTCGCCCGCCGCCTTCCGGGCAAAGGTCGCGGCGAAGACGTCCGAGACCTCGGCGCCATCGGCGAGCAGCCGGATCATCCGCGTGGTGAGCGCGTGAGTCTTCCCGGTGCCGGCGCTGGCCCGCACGCTGACGAATGGATCGGGGCCACCGGCCGGCCTCTTCTTCGTGGCGGGCATGCTCATGACTCCTCCTCGCCATCATCCTCGACGATGGCCGCTGTCTGGCAGATCGCATCGAATTCCGGAAACGAGCGCTCAGCACCCTCCGTCGGAGGCCAGAAGACGCCCGCCCGGACCTGCCGCACCACGTGGCGGGCCGTCTCGTCCGCGGCTTCATAGTCGGCAGCAGTCCACGCGGCCGTCTTGATGCCGATGTCCTCGACGCGGGCCGGTATGTTGAAGTAGCCGACGTCCACGAGGTTGTGGTCGCCGATGCCCGGCACTTCGCCGAGCAGGTGGCGGTAGAGCGGGAGTTGCAGGTCGACCCAGTCATCGCCACTGCGATGGCTCTGCTCGGGAGTCTTGCTTCGCGCGGAGGTCTTGTAGTCGAGCACCTGCCAGCGGCCTGACTCCGGATGGTGGTCGATGCGATCGATGCGAGCCGAGAGCCTTATCGGAGTGCCATCGACATCGAGCAGAGCGTCTTTCACATGGTGCTCACTGAGGTGGATTCTCCAGCCTTCCGCCACACGACGCGCCTGAGCGTGGGCAAAGCCGCCAAGCCTTCGTCGGGCCAGTTCCGCCTGCACCGCCACCGCCGGCACGGCGCCGGGTCCGTACCGAAGCCGCACGAGGGTATCGAGGATGTGGGAGAGTTGTTCCGCGAGCAGATCGCCGTCGGTGCACGTCACGAGCTCGTCGTGCTTGGCGAAGCGATCGAGGCATTCGTGGATCAGCGTGCCGAAGTCGGCGGGATCGAGTTCGCGGGCCTCGTCGGAGACGGGAGCAAGCCGGAGCCGATGCCGCAGCCAGTAGCGGTAGGGGCAGGCGAGGTAATCGCGAAACTCCGTCACCCGCATCGAAGCCACATCGACGGCACCCTCCGGAGGCCTAGGCACCACGAGCCTCGCAGAACCAGATGACGCCGCCGGTGCGACAACGGCCGGCTCTTGGGCCGCGAACAATGCCTGCGCGGCAGCCACGACTTCGGCCGGCTCGCGCCGAAAGAGCAGCCGGCTGGGAACGGCCGGCGATCCATCCGACCCAAGCCGCGGCACGAGCACGAGCAGGTCGCTGCGGCAGCAGGCGGCCAACGACAGAATCCATGCATCGCGGGCGGCGATCCGCGTTGCATCCTCGAGCGAGAGCGCCTTCCGCAGCGTCTCCGGCAGCAGCGGATCGCGGGATTGGCCGGAGGGGAGGCAGCCCTCCACGGCAGACGTGATGACGAGTGAAGCCGCATCGTCGAGCGGCACCTCGAGCCAGCCGACGATGTCGATTGCGTCGGCGAGGGGTACGGGGGGCACGAGTTCCGTCGCCCAGCCGGCAAGGAGCAGCCGCGCAAGCCCTTCGGGGCCGGCTGCCACGGCGAGTGAATCGGGAATCGTCGCCATCTGGGCGAGCTGTTCACCGAGCGAACGCAGGCTGCGAGCCACCACGCGGTCGTCAGGGGCATCACGGTCGATCATTGTGCCTTGTAGCGTCGCGGCGACGCACTGCCGCACGGCCTCGGCCCAGGCAGCGGCCAGCACGCAGCTCTGCGGCTCGGCCTTTGTTTTCTTCTTGGACCTCCCCGCGGGCTTCTTCGCCGCAGATTGACCGAGCTTCGCGGAGGCCTCACGGAGCGGCGCGAGCCATTCGTCGATGCTCGCAAGCATCGCGAGAAACTGGGCGTTGACCTGCTGGTCTTCCGGACGTTCGGCCGCCCTCGCGAGATGTTCGCGGTCGATCGTCATTGGCAGATGCCGGGAGGCGACATCGTCGGCAACCGCAGCCGGCATTGCGATGCCGGTCTGTATTCTGATCAGTTCGACGACGCCGGGCGACCGCGCGAGCGTGGCGATCGCCGCAAACTCCTCGCGGGCCAGCGTGTCAAACACCGCCGAGAGCATCTGCCACGGCGTCGATCGCTTGACCGTGCGGCCTGTGCCGTAGCGGCCCGTGCTGCCGACCGCGGCGAGCTTCTGCTCGATCGCGGGCGCGACCTTGTCGTCGGGGACGGCGATCGTGATCTCGTCGGCAGCGAACCGGCCGCCGAGGCCCTGCAGCCAGTCGACGATCGCGTCGGCCTGGGAATCGGTGTCATCGACGAGCCTGATCGCTGCAAGTGGCACGGGGATATGCCGCGCCGCCCAGGCCTCCGGCACGATGCAGCCGAAGGCGTCGAAGCAGGCGGAAAAATCCTCGTCGCTCAGGTCGGGAGGCGCGGCGACGAGGGCATCGATCGTGGCGGGCGCCTGCTCGAGCATCTGCCGCTGCAGCGGATCGACGTCAACCGTGGCGAGCAGCACAACACGCTTCGTGCCGCTGACTTCATGTCGTTTGATCGCCTCGCGGCGGGCGGTCTGTCGGTCCCAGAGCCCCTCGGCGTCGATCCGATCGAGATAGTCGCGCTCGATGCGCGAGAGTGACTCCCACCGCGCGTGATCGCCGAAACCGGGGAGCAGTTCGTCGGCTTTTTCGACGCACTCGTGGAAGCCGAGACCGATCGATGCCAGTTCGCGATGGGCGGAAGCGAGCGAGCGTGCCACGTCGACGAGCCGGCCTCGGGCCTCACCCACACCGGGAGCGACCCGTTCGCGGTCGGCTTCCTTGGCAGCGGCGATCGCCGCCACCCAGGCGAGGATTTCGACAGAGTCATCGGCGAGCGGCCGCGCAGGCTTATAGAGGAGCTCCGGGAGTTTTCCGAGCGTCACCGTCTGCGGCGGCACAAGATCGAGCGATTTGGCGGCGGCGAGATCGAGAAGAATCTCAAGCAGCCGATGCCCCGCCCGCCGCCCCGGGACAACCACCATCACGTCGCTGAGATCAGAGGTCGTGGCGGCAGCGGCCGGCTTACTGGCATGCGTGAGCAGCCACTCTACGGCCGCGGCCAGCACCCCCTTCGAGGCGTCGAGCCGATGCAGTGAGCAGCGGACGGGTGAGAGCGATGCCATGGCCAAGGATCCTTCCTCCAGCGGGGGAGGAGGAGTATACGCAACCGAGTCCCCTGCGGGCGGCACCCAGCCAGCCGAAATCCCACCGGGCCTCATGCAGACAGCCCTTTTCACGGTGCCATGCTTACGGTGACACGCGCCGCTCGGGCCAGATGCTGGGAACCGGGGCGAGGTCGTCCTTCGGCGTCGGCCCCCGCGGGCCGGCCTTCGTCGGATCGATCGGCTGCCATCCGAGCGCCACGACGGGCGAATCAGCGGCGAGCGTGAAATCGCCCGCTGCTGGGTCTGCAAACATCGGATCGGCCACGAGCGAGCCCGCGTCCTGACCTGCCTGCTGCCAGCCTACAAGGTCGCCGCCCTCCGGAAATCGCACGGGTCCCACGGCATTCCAATAACAGTTGTCGCGGAGTTCAACGCCTTTCAGCCAATCGCCATGCATCAGCGGCGCGTTCGAATCCCACCAGACAACGTTCCGAGTGAATGTGAAGCTCGTGTGGTCCTCCACCCTCGACCGCTGCAGCTGCCAGTCGCGGGCCGCCGCGAAGACGTTGTTCTCTACAAGATTGTCACGGCCGTAATGCTGGTGAAAGCCTCCCGACGAGGTGCGATAGACGAGGTTGCCCCGCATCACGATGCCTGTGGAGCCCTCGTCTGTATAAAGGCCCCAGCCGCCGTAGTCGTGACTGGCGATGTCGTGGATCACATTGTCCTCCACCACGGTGCCGGGCGACACGCCGAGCGTGTAGACGCCCCCCATGTCGGACAGCACACCATATCCAAGATGGTGGATCCGGTTGGAGGCGATGCGAATGTGGTGCGTGCGGCTCTCCTCGTAGCCCCAGATCCAGCCCACCGACACGCCGGTGTAGGTAAAGTCGTGGATGTCGCAGTGCTCGACGGTGCAGTGGGTGGCGTGGCCGATCCACACGCCCACCGCCGCCGAGTGGATCCGGCCACCGTGGCGGATCGTGGTGTCGCGAATCGCGATCCGCTCGACGGCCCTCGGCATGGCAGCCGCCTCGCCCCATGACCCGGCGCCGCCGCCCGTGCCGATCAGCACGCCACCGCCACCGAGATCGGCGAGGTCGCACCTCTCCACGGTGCAGTCGGAACAGCCCCCGCCAAACTCGATCGCGTAGCGGCCCACGTGCCTCACGCGACAGTCCACAAAGGCCACGTGCCGCACGCCCGTCGCCGAGACCGACCCTCCGACATTGATATCGGCCTGTGGAAACGACTGCCCTGCTGGATCGAGTGTCCAGTTCCCGTGGGCGAACGTGAGCCCCTCGAACCGCACATGCTCCACCATGCGGCCGCTGGCGGGATCTCCCTCGAGCCGCACGAGCCGGTCGAGACGCGGCGCGACCACCTCTGCGGCTTCAGGCGTCTCTCCTGGCCGCGGACAGTATGTAAGGATGCCGTTCTTCCGGTCGAGGTACCACGATCCCGGCTCTCCGACCGCCTCGCCGACATTCTCGACGAAGAAGCGGTTGCCCGCCGGAAACCCACTCCAGTCGCTCGGCGCCATCGTTCTGCCGGTGAATCGCACGCTGCCGCCCGCGGCCTGCGACTCACCGCCAGCCCCCTCCAACGGCCCGATCGCGGCGATCCGCATCCGCGACATCGACCAACGGTGCACGGCCACCACCTCCACGTCGCCGATGTTGGTCCAGTCGGAACGGATGTCTCCGTCAGAAAACCCGAAGCCATCGTGTCCCTTGCCCGCGGCGGCAGGTGAGGGCGGCAACGTGGCGGCGATCGTGTACCAGCCGGCGGCGGGCAGAACCGGACGGAACCGCCGTTGCCCATTCACAAACAGTTGCCCGAATCGCCACTCGCCGGCTTCCACCGCCGGCAGGCGGGCCATCCAATGGCCGCGGCCGTCGGCCGACGGCTCCCAGGATCGGATCAGACGGCCGCCGCTGATCACGGGACGAGCGGCCGCGCTCGCCCGAATCACGGTCGGCGCGGCAGCCGTGCCAGAGTCTTCGGGCCGAAGCATCAGAGTGTCGGCCAGTTCGTGTTGCCCATCGGCGACCTCGACCACGATTGGCGTCTCACGATCAGCCGCAGCCGCGCGGATCTCCCGCACGCGATCGAGTGCCCGCCGCAGCGATGCCACCGGCCGCTCTGGCGAACCGTCCGCGGCGTCGCTGCCATCGACCGCAACATGCACGTCGGCCGGAAGGGCAGACGACGACCAGTCTCCAGCGACGATCAGGGCGACGGCTACAAAGAGGACTCGACGGGCCAGCGATAGCCTCACCAGCCTCCCTCTCCAGGAAAGCCCGGCGTTTTCTCTGCCCTCCCCCAGCGCCGGTTCTGCGCACGGTCGCCAGGCGTCACCGGACGGCGGATTCTGACTGGGGGGCATGGCGTGGTGTGACATGGCGGGGCATCATATCCGGTGACCTTCTCTTCCTCTGCATCTGACTCGGCTCCGGGGGTATTTTTCATGATGTCGTCGTATTCATGTGGAGGCCGACCTCTCACCGACGTCGCCCACCTGATCGCGTGTGTGTTCGCGATCATGATCTGGCCAATACCGCCGGTTTCGATCGCTCATGCAGAGGCTCCACTTCCGGGTTCACCGTCGACTGCTCCCACCCCCACCAAGCCAAACATTCTGCTGATCGTCGCCGACGATCTCGGCTGGGCCGATGTCGGCTGGCATCAGGGTTTTGGCAAGACGCCCGCCATGGACAGGCTCGTGGCGGAGGGCGTGGAACTCGACCGGCACTACGTGCAGCCCGTCTGCACGCCCACGCGGACGGCCCTCATGAGCGGCCGGTATCCGGGCCGGTTTGGACCGCAGGCACTCAAGCCAAGCAACCTCCGGGCAATGTCCCCCGACACCCTCACGCTGCCTTCGGCCCTCCAGTCGCTCGGCTACGAGACATCGCAGTGTGGCAAATGGCATCTGGGGGCAAAGCCTGAGTGGGGGCCCAACGCCTTCGGCTTCGAGCACTCGTACGGCACGCTCACCGGTGCGGCCGATCCCTGGACGCACTTCTACCGGCGTGGTGAGTACCTCGACACGTGGCATCGCGACGGCAGATTTTTTCAGGAGAAGGGCAACGCCACCGAACTGATGGCAGCAGAAGCGGTCAGCCGAATCCGAGGCGGTCGGATGAATCCTGAAGGCAGGCGGGTGCCCTGGTTTGTGTATGTGCCTTTTCATGCCGTGCACACACCGGTCGATGCGCCCGACGAATACAAGCGACTCTATGACGGCGTCGTGTTCGATGCCGATCCCGAGAAGCAGAACTCGCGGCTGCGATTGGCGGCGATGGTCTCGCAGCTCGACGCCAAGATCGGCGAACTGGTCGCCGCGGTCGAGGCGACGGGCCAACTGGGCAACACGCTGATCATCTTCAGCAGCGACAATGGCGGGCTCGAGCACGCCGGCAACCCCTACGTCGGCGACGTGCCCACCTCGCCGCTCAACAGCGAGAATGCCCCGCTGCGGGGCCAGAAGAATCAGCTCTACGAAGGCGGGATTCGGGTCTGCGCCTTTGCCAGTTGGCCGGGCGTGCTTCCGGCCGGAAAATCGCCTGCCGTCATGCACGCCGTGGACTGGTTTCCTACGCTCGCCGGCATCGTCGGATTCGACCCTCCCGCGACGGCCCGCTGGGACGGGGTCGATCGCTGGCCGGCCCTCTGCGGCAAGGCGGCGACAGCCCGACCACGTCCGCTCTATACCGCACACAGCACGGGCGCAGCGATCATCGACGATGACTGGAAGCTGATCGACCGCACGGACCGAAAGCAGGTAGAAAAGCAGGTGGAACTCTTCCATTTGGCCACCGACCCATATGAGCAGGTCGATCTGGCAGCAGACCGCCCCGATCAGGTCAGCCGGCTGAAGCAGCTGCTCGCCGCGGAAAAGCTGCTGGACGTGGCCGAAATTCCGGTAGATCTTCTTGAAGTCGCCGAGAACGGCCCCCAGTGACTCGAAGGTTGGATGCCGGGTGTGAATCCCCCTTTGGTCCCTCACCTCGACGGACATTTAGCGGCCGGGGAGACACCCGCGACGGCAACGATGGTCGCCCCGGCCTGCCATGGCGGACCGTCTCGGCCCCATCTGGGCAACCAGCACCAACGCTGCGTCAGCCTCCGAAACATCGCGTTTTCAGCCGATTTCGCCAGCCGGTCAGCCCTCCCAAGCCACCACGAAGATCACTCCTGCCCGACAGGTCAGCCACAGCCCAATGAGGAAAGTTTCGCCGTCCGTCGCATCCTTATTTTTTTGAACCAATTTACTTGACGTCTCGTATCGATATAGGCTACGATGCATGCGTTGGTGGGGCAGGCGACCTATTTCCTTTTTTTCCTTCGATCTCCTGATCACCAACGGTTTCTGGTCGATAGCGTTTTTCTATCTTTTCATTCCGCCTTCGGGCGACATTCTGTAAGGAGTACTCGTCATGACCACTCGTTCGTCTCTCCGCCGCGGCGGTTTCACGCTTGTGGAACTTCTCGTGGTGATTGCCATCATCGGTACCCTCGTCGGGTTGCTGCTGCCAGCCGTTCAGTCGGCTCGTGAAGCAGCTCGCAAGAGTGCCTGCATCAACAACGCCAAGCAGCTTGCCCTTGGATGCTTGAACTTTGAGGGGGCTCAAAAATGCTTCCCGGGCGGCGGCACTTCGGTTTCGACCTATGACGTTGACAACATGGCGGGCTGGGAAACATTGTTCTGGAACAGCAAGCTCTACCAGGTGCAGCTCGGATCCAACACTCGCTGCCGCGTGTTCCTGCAGGGTAACGGCAAGGGTGGCGTCCAGACTCAGACCGGGAGTGCCTTCTACGGTGCCGCGCCGTTCATGGAGCTGACCAACGAGTTCAACAACATCAGCTTCGATGCCTCGATGCCGGTGTTTGGCTGCCCGACACGCGGTGGCAGTGGGGCGGAGACGGTCGGAAACGGTTCCGGTTCCTACCCGGTGATCGACACTGTGTTCAACGGCTCCACCACGACCAGCCCGTCTGGAAGCGTAGGAGCATCTGGCGGCACGTTTGAGAGCTTCTATCAAAACGGTACCGGCCAGAAGATCTACCTGTCTTCCCAGACGGGTGGTGCCGCCAGGACGAAGGTCATGATCAGCAGCTATGCTACGAACCAGCTGATCACCCCTGACCATGGGATCAACGGCAATAAGAACATCGCGGATCTTCCGGTGGTCGGCGATCGCATCGTCTTGTCGTCCGCCACGGACGTCAATAACGGCTTCCCGTTCTACAAGCCCGGCTTCGCTAAGTACGGTAACAACGATTCGTCGAGTCCAGCTCGTATGCAGGACATCACTGACGGCACGTCTTCCACGATGCTGCTCGGTGAGATCTCGATGGATACCCGCATGTACAACACCGGCTCTCTTCCCTACCGCGATGGTGCATTCGCGGGTGGCGGTGAGATTTCCCGGTGTCTCAGCAGCGGCGGTGTTCCGAATTCCCAGACGATCTTCCAGGATCAGAAGTGCGATGCGATCGGCTGGGGCAACTTCCGTGGCTACTGGGGCACGCCGCATCCGGGTGGCGCCACGCTTGCCATGTGTGATGGCTCGGTCGTCTCGGTTCCGGTCGGTGTTGCGATCACGGCCCTCGTGAATCCCGCCGACAATCTTCCGGTGCCGGACGGCATCCTGAACCGCTGATTGTTATGACAACAGACCCGTCCCGGCGGCAGTCGCCGCCGGGGCGGGTTTTTATTTTGTTGGGCTGTCCAATTGTCGCCGATTTCGCGTTTCGTACATTGAGTCTTTCCCGCCTTCCATTCATCCCCTCCTAGCCACAAGGATCCCGTGCATGTATCGGAATCTGTTTCGTAGTCTTCTGCTCGTCGCTGCCTGCGTGCTCGTCGTCGGTTGTTCCGGCAACAAGGGCGAGGTTTCCGTGTCGGGCCACCTGACCCGCGGCGGAAAGCCCTGCGAGGGAGTGGCTGTCAACTTTGTTCCCGACGACATGATGTCGCAGGCCTATATCGGTGGCACCAGGGCCGACGGCGGTTTTGACATGGTGTCGATGAAGGGAACGAAGGGTGTGCTGCCGGGCGTCTACAGCGTTCAAATCGCCATTCCGCTTGATGCGCCGGGCGGTGCCTTGGTGAATCAGAAGATGCAGGGCAGAGATTCGGTCTGGCGGGTCAGTGTCACCGACAAGGGGTTCGCCGACCTGCAACTCGATATGGACAAGGAAAAGCTCGAGTGATTCCTGTGGTCCACGGAGGAATGAGCGCCAGAGGGCTGCTTCTGGCCGCCGTCACATTGCTGCACGTCAGCGGGATTCCGCTGACGTGCAGCCTCATTTTTGTTGGGGCCACCTTCTCGCCTATCTACTGGGTCGGTTCGGCTGCAGCAGCGGCCCCAGCGGAAGATGCCGATCCCGTTGAAATCCAGTCTGACCGCTTCCGCGTCGCGGTCACGCCCGCCCGCGGCGGCAGCATTCTGGCCATGGCAGTGAAGCGAAACGGGGAGTGGATTGACGTCACGCCCGACGCCCGCCTCCCGGAAACGCAGATGCGGGCGGCGAGTTGGCTGATGCTGCCCTATTCCAATCGAATCCGGGACGGCAAGTTTACGTTTGAGGGACGCGAATACACTCTCGCAAACGCCAAGAATCATGCCATTCACGGCGATGTGCGTAACCGACCCTGGAAGGTCGTCGAGAGGACCCCGCAGCGGCTCGTGCTCGAATTCGACTCTGCCACGGTGGCCGACTTCAACTGGCCCTGGCCGATCCTGGCACGAGTCGAGATCGAGGTCGAGGGTGACCAGCTCGTTCAGCGGCTAAAACTCGAGAACCGCGGCGACACGACGATGCCGGCTGGCTTCGGCTGGCATCCCTACTTCCGGCGGTGGCTCTCACGAGACGGGGAGCCGGTGGAATTACAGTTTCGCGTGACCCGGATCCACCCCGACGGGAGTGCCGATGGCCTGCCCAGCGGCAACGCCGATGGCCTGCCCGACGGGCCAAGCCTACCGTTGCCTGCGGAGCTCGACTTCTCCAAGTCTCGCCCGCTCGGTGATCTGCGGCTCGATGCCTGCTTCGGCGGGTTTGACGGCCGGGCGGAGATCGGCTGGCCCGAGAGCGGCGTGCGACTCTTCATGGAATGCTCCCCCAACGTCACCCACCTCGTCTGCTTCGCCCCGGCCGACCGCCCTCTCGTGGCCGTCGAGCCGGTGGCCAATGCTACTGACGGGGTCAACCTGCTGGCGACCGGAGCCGAGCACAGCGGCGTGATTCCGCTCCCGTCTGGGAAAACGCTCGACGCATCATTCACGATCCGGGCCGTCGTCGACTGACGTTGCCTCGACAATCGTATTGATGGCGGGCTACCTTCGGGTTGAGGGTGGGCTACCTTCAGGCGGCGGGGTTTTGGAGCAAGCTTTTTATGGAGATTTTTATGCGGCCGACGACCCGGCTCCTTGCTATCGCCATCGCCACGACACTGCCGCTGCTCCCTGCCGTGGGAGAAGAACCCGCCGCGAATAGAACTCTCATTGGTGCGGAAGCTACCCAGGCCACCGCCTCTTGGCACCAGTGGCGGGGACCGGCACGGGACGGCCTCGTCGCCGGAGCGGCCTGGCCCGATGGGCTGGAATCAGCGCGGCTGGAAAAACTCTGGCGGGTGGAACTAGGCCCCGGCTACTCCGGGCCTGTGATCGCCGGTGACGCGGTCTTTGTCACGGAGACACGCGACAAAAAAACGGAGCATGTCCGCGGCCTCGATCGCCAGACCGGCCGCGAGCTCTGGCAGGCCGGCTGGGAGGGCGCGATGACCGTTCCCTTCTTTGCCGCCTCCAACGGCTCGTGGATCAGGGCGACTCCAGCGGTGGCCGACGGGCGGATCTATGTCGCCGGGATGCGCGATCTGCTGGTCTGCCTCGATGCAGCCACCGGCAAGGAGATCTGGCGGGTCGATTTCATGACGGCCTTTGAAAGCCCCCTGCCCTCCTTCGGCTTCGTCTCGAGTCCGCTGCTGCTGGGCGACGCGGTCTATGTGCAGGCCGGGGGCGGATTCGTAAAGCTCGACAAAGCGACGGGCAAGGTGATCTGGCGGGTGATGGCCGATGGCGGCGGGATGAATGGCAGCGCCTTTTCCTCCCCCTACTTCACCACGCTGGGAGGCGTGCCGCAGATCCTGGTGCAGGGAAGGGAGGAACTCGCCGGCATCGATCCCGAGACCGGCACAATTCTCTGGAAGACGCCCGTGGAGGCCTTCCGAGGGATGAACATTGTCACCCCCAGCGTCAGCGACGGAAAAATCTTCACTACCAGCTACGGTGGCGGCTCGTTTCTCTTTGCGTTGGACGCCGCCGCCGAGAAGCCGACCGCGACAAGTGTCTGGCGAAACAAGATCCAGGGCTATATGTCGACGCCGATCATCCGGGATGGCCACGCCTACGTGCATTTGAAGAATCAGCGGTTTGCCTGTCTCGACCTCACCACGGGCAACGAGGACTGGATCACCACACCATTTGGCCGCTACTGGAGCATGGTTGCCCAGGGCGACCGGATCCTCGCCCTCGACGAAACCGGCGACCTGCGGCTGATCCGAGCCACGCCGGAGGAGTATGTCCAGCTCGGGGAGGCGAAGGTGGCGGAGACCGAGAGCTGGGCGCACGTCGCCGTGTCAGACGCGCCGGGAGGCGGCACGGAAATCCACGTCCGCGACCTGTCTGGCATCACGGCCTATCGCTGGAAATAGTGGCAGCAACAGCCTCTACCGCCGGCCTACGACACCCCTTGGCCAGAGCAGCTTTAGCGACGAGTTCGTAAGTCTAGTGAGGTAGGCGAGGGGGTCGGCGGAAGCTCGAGGAGCGTTGGGCCGCCGCGGCCCCCGCGACGAGCCCCTCCGCCGTCGGAGCGGCGGACAAAATACTTTTGCCGCCCCTGAAGCCGGTGCTACACCGAAGTTCAGATGCGATCTAGAAACCAAACCTCTGGTAAAACCCGTTGATGGCACTCGTCCATCCACGATCGTCGCTCGTCAGCCTTCTGCACGTGGCCGTGCTGGTCACCACCGCCACCGCGGCTGGCCACGCCGCAGAATTCCGCGCGGCCAGCGGCACGATCACCGTTCCCGATGGGTTCACGGTCGAGGTCGCAGCCGCTGTGCCCTTGGTCGAGCGACCGGTGACGATCGACTTCGACGAGCAGGGCCGGCTCTACGTCACGGAATCGAGCGGCACGAATATCGCCGTCATCGAGCAGGCGAAGAATCCCAGCCACCGGGTGTTTCGCCTTGAGGACACCGACGGCGACGGCGTCTTCGACTCTAGAACAGAGTATGCCGAGGGGCTGATGATGCCGGAGGGCTCGCTCTGGTACCGCGGCTCCCTCTACGTCGCCGCCCCGCCGGCAATCTGGAAGTTCACCGACGCCGATGATGACGGCGTTGCCGAGTCTCGGGAGGTCTGGTTCGACGGCAAGACGCTGACCCCATGCGCCAACGATCTCCACGGCCCCTACCTCGGCCGAGATGGCCGCATCTACTGGTGCAAGGGAGCTTCCGCCGAGCAGACCTACGACCTCCCCGGCCGCCCCGGCTGGAAGACCCGCGCCTCCCACATCTTCCGCGCCCGCGACGATGCCAGCGGCATCGAGCCGGTGCTCACCGGCGGCATGGACAACCCCGTCGACGTCGTCTTCACGCCGGAAGGGGAACGGATCATGTCGTGCACATTCCTCGTCCACCCCGGCGGAGGCGAGCGCGACGGCCTGATCCACGCCCTCTACGGCGGCGTCTACGGCAAGAATGCAGGCGTGCTCGACGGTCACGCCCGCACTGGTGACCTCCTGCCTCCTCTTGCGCATCTCGGCCCCGCCGCGGCCTGTGGGCTCCATCGCCATTCCGGGTTTGGACTCGGGGAGGATTTCACAGGCGATCTGTTCACCACGGCCTTCAACCTGCAGACGGTGTTTCGCAACCAACTGACCCCCTCGGGCGCCACCTTCACCAGCACCAACACTCCCTTCCTTCAGGCTGACTGGGTCGACTTTCATCCCACCGACTGCCTCGAGGATGCCGATGGCTCGCTCCTCGTCGTCGACACCGGCGGCTGGTACAAGCTCTGCTGCCCGACGTCGCAGCTCGAAAAGCCTGCAGTCCTCGGCGGGATCTACCGCGTCCGCCGCGCCGGTGCAAAGCCGGTCGCCAACCCGCGTGGTCGCGCGCTCGACTGGAGCGGAATGACGCCCGAAAGGCTCGCCACGCTCCTGGCCGATCCGCGGCCCGCGGTCGTCGCCGAGGCCACCGACCGGCTGGCAAGGATCGGGGCTGCCACCGTCCCGGCCATCGTTGCGCAGCTGCCGCAGGACCCGACCGCCGCCTCACGGCAAAACGCGATCTGGGCGCTCACTCGAATCGACGGCGAGCCGGCCCGAGCAGCCATTCGGTCTCGGCTGACAGATCGCGATCCCGGCGTCCGCCAGGCGGCCTGTCATGCTGCCGGGCTGCACCGCGATGCCGGCGCCTTCGAAGCCCTCGCGGCGATCGTGCAGAAAGACGATCCAGCGGTTGCCCGCGCCGCCGCCGAGGCCCTCGGACGGCTTGGTCTTCGGGAAGCGTGTGCGCCGCTGCTTGCCGCGGCGTCAAGAAAGGTCGATCGGGCCCTCGACCATTCGATCACCTACGCCCTCATCGAGACGGCCGAGCCAGGTCCACTCCAAAACGCCCTCAGCTCCGGCGCCCCCGCCGCCCGCCGCGTGGCACTGATGGCCCTCGACCAGATGGTCCTGATGGCCCCGATGGCTCAGCTGGCCGATCGTTTTCCGCAGCCGCCGCTCGATCGCGACGCAGCGATAGCACTCTGCGACGCCGACGACCCCGACCTCCGCGCCACAGCCTGGTGGGTGGCGTCACGGCATCCCGACTGGTCGACGCCGCTGGCCGGGAAGGTAGCCACGCAACTGGCACGGATGCAGACGGCGGCCCCGGCGGAGAGGGACCAGATCCGCGATCTCCTCGCGGCACTTGCCGGCAACGATGCCGTAGCCGGGGCGGTCGCCGAAGGTCTCAGCCGACCGCACGACCAGGCCAGTGCGCTCGCGGTGATGCGGTCGGCTCGCCTCAAGCAGACGCCACCGTCCTGGTTCGATGCCCTCCGTCGATTCGTGGCGACACCGGTCGATCCGGCGTCGGCATCTGGGGCGATCGCCGCGAACACGGTGACCATCCTTGCCGGTCTTCCGCTCTCGAAGGACCAACGCGAATCGCTCCGCCCGGTGGCCATCAGCGCACTCGCGCAGCCACCAAACGCGCCGGGCACCCTGCCAGAGCGGCCCCGCCTCCAGCTTCTCGGCCTGCTTGGCGATGCCACGGGCATGCTCTCCGATCCAGAAATCGGCCGCCTCCTCCAGATTGCCGAGCAAGGGGATTCTCCTGTGGACCGTGCGGCCGCCGCGGGCATCCTCGCTACCGCGTCGCTCAGCGAGCCTGGCTGGTTGCTGGTGGCCGGCAGCTTCGGCAGCCTCGGTGCCCAGGAACTTTCGATCCTCCTGCCGGCCCTTGTGAGCCAGGGGGGCACGGCACTTGTGGCGGGGATCGAGGCACTTGCCTCCAGCGAGGCGGGAGGCCTCGTCCGCCGCGATCTGCTTGAGACGGCCGTCAAGGCACTGCCGCAGGCCGACGCCGCCACCGGCACGGCGTTGCTCGCCAAGACCGACGCGCAGGCAGCCGGTGAGAGGGAGGCCTTTGAAAAACTCCTGCAGTCGCTGCCGGAGGGGGATCCCGTCCGCGGCCACGCCGTCTTTGCCGGTAAGACCGGCTCCTGCACCTCCTGCCATGCGATGGCTTACGTCGGAGGCAAGATCGGCCCCGATCTCTCGCACATCGGCAAGATCCGCACTCCCCGCGACCTGCTTGAGGCGATTGTTCGACCGAGTGCCAGCTTCGTCCGAAGTTATGAACCGTCGGTCGTGATCACCGACGACGGACGGTCGTTCCAGGGGGTCATTCGCGATGAGACGGGCGACATGCTTGCGATACAGACGACCGCCACGAATGTCGAGCGGGTGCCGCGTGATCTGATCGAATCGATCGAACCAGGCCGGGTCTCGATCATGCCGCAGGGCTACGACCGCCTGCTGTCGCCCCAGGAACTGGCCGACCTCGTGGCCTTTCTCCACCGCGCGAAATAAAAGCGGCGAGAACGCATCGCAAGCGGATCTGCGTGTCGCGCGGGATGGTGTGCACACCCGGAGTCCCCCGGCTTCCGCCGGGGGCTTTTATTCAACGCCACTTTTCCACAACCGGTGCCATCATTCACGAATAGAAGCCCGGAGCGGAAGCGATGGGGCACCGGGGCGTTGGGCGATACCGGATATGCATGGCACGTGGGACGGTGTGCACCCCCGGAGTCCCCCGGCGGCTTGGGCGCAAAGGCGCTCTAGCTCTAACCGTTCGCCGGCCCCTGGCCAGCCGCTTCAAGCTGGAGCTCGGAGAGCGCGTTGGAGGCTGCCCGCTGCTCCGCCTCTTTCTTGTTGCGGCCCCATGCCGGCGGATACTTCCGCAGGCCGACCTGGGCCGACACATGAAAACTCTTGCTGTGGTCGGGCCCCGCCTCCTCAACCACCTCGTAGGTGGGCGTCACTCCATAATCTCGCTGCGACAACTGCTGAAGGAGCGATTTGTGGTTCAGCCCTTGCTCCCCGGAGGCCACCTTCACGATCTCTGGCTCCAGCATCCGCGTGACCAGGGCCCGCACCGGCTCAAGACCGCCGTCGAGATACATCGCGGCCACCAGCGACTCAAACAGATCTGACAGCACCGACGCCGGAACCGGCCGATTCAGCGCCAGCCCCTTCCCGACGATCAGGAAGTCGATGAGTTGCAGCCGCTCCGTGATCCGTCCGCAGGTCTCCCTGCTCACCACGACCGACTTGATGCGGGTGAGATCCCCTTCCAATGAATCGGGGAAGAGCCGGTAGAGCGTCTCGCAGACGATGAACCCCAGGATCGCGTCGCCGAGGAACTCCAGTCGCTCGTTCGACGCCAGTCGATGCTGGGCCCCGGAGGCATGCGTGAATGCGGCGACGAGCAAAGAGGGGTCGCGAAACTCGTAGTGGATCCGCCGCTGGCATTCGGCAATGTCGACGATGCCCTCCGGCCTGTCGCCCCGCTCGGGTCGGGACTGTCCGCTCCGCTGCGTGTCCTTGCGTTGCTGGTCGCTTCGATTCATGCCTTCTGCCGCCCTTGAACACGTTCCTGCCGCCGGCCAAAGGTACGCCTCTCCACGGCCGCCTGTCAACGCAATCCTCCGAACAAACCCCGGGAAACCCCCGTAAAAACAGCGGGCCCGGAGGTTCGACGAACCGTCACATTGCCGGCCGCGTAGAGATAATTCAGACACGCGATGACGCCGGTGCCGGCTAGGGCAGCCGGCACAGATGCGTTTGCGGCCGTGAGTCGTCTCCCCGGAGACGCTGCGGCCTCCACTCGATCGGTCTCGGTGCCTACACTCACCTGAAATCCACCCCAAACACAACGTCTGACAAGACAGCCGGTCAAGAGGACCGGGTACGAACGCCAGATAAGAAAGGTCGAACCCTCCCTATGAACCAGATGACCATCAACACACCCGTGACGGTACCCGCCATTGCTTCCAGCCAGCAGCCACCGCGGGGATATCTCCACGCTGGCCTCCACCTCGGACTGGTGCCCCTCGCGGTCATGCTCTCCACGGTGCTCGGCATCTGCGTCGATGCCCGCGGCGAAGAGACCGCCGCTACGGCCGAGGCGATGATGCACGCCAATTCTCTTTCCAAGGCGTTCCGACACGCCGCAGAGCATGCCACTCCGAGCGTCGTGGTGGTCCGCAGCGAAACAAAGGCCAAGAAGGTGTCCTCCAGCAGCAATCAGCGACAGGGCCAACGGCGGGGCCAACGTCAGGAACAAGGCGGCGAAAACCCGTTCAAGGGGACGCCGTTCGAGGATTTCTTCAAGGACGGCATGCCCGAGGGTTTTGAGTTCAACAACCCCGAGGGTGGCCAGACGCAGCCACGGTCGGGCGTCGGCTCGGGTGTGATCGTCGACAAGGAGGGCCTCGTACTCACCAACAACCACGTCGTTGCGGGGGCCGACACGGTGACGGTCGAACTCCCCGACGGTCGCGAGTTCAAGGCGACGGAGATCAAGACCGATCCCGACAGCGATCTGGCCGTCGTGAAGCTGGAAGATGCCCACGACCTGCCGGTGGCAAAGCTCGGCGATTCCGACAAGCTCGACATCGGTGACTGGGTGATCGCGATCGGCAATCCGTTCGAACTCGAAACGACCGTCAGCGCCGGCATCATCAGCGGCAAGGGCCGCGAACTCGGCAGCATCCGCCGGGCGAAGTTCCTGCAGACCGACGCGGCCATCAACCCCGGCAACTCGGGCGGACCGCTCGTCAACCTCGCCGGCGAGGTGATCGGCATCAACACGGCGATCGCCTCCAATACCGGCGCCTATCAGGGGATCGGCTTCGCGATCCCGATCAACCTCGCCAAGTGGGTGAGCGGTCAGCTCATCGCCAAGGGCTCAGTGGAGCGTGGCTATCTCGGCGTCTCGATCGGACCGCTCAGCAACGAAATGGCGCGGAAGCTCGGCGTGGAAAGCCGCAAGGGCGTGCTTGTCACCGAGGTGATGGATGGCACACCGGCCGCCGATGCAGGCGTGCAGGATCTCGACGTCATCACCGCCTTCGATGACCAGGCAGTGGACGGTCCGCGGTCGCTGCAGGAGGTGGTCGAGAAATCGGCGATCGGCAAGCCGCACACGCTCACCGTGCTGCGCGACGGCAAGACGATGACGCTCTCGATCTCAGTGAAGCCGCTGCCCGACAAGATGGCGAAGTCGGATGGCTCGGGCAGCCGGAAGCTGTCGGCTAGCGAAGAAGAGACCTTCTACTCGGAGGCGTTTGGCATCGAGGTCCGCAACAAGGACTCGCTGCCGGAAAATGTCTACGAAGATTTCGCCGGCGTCGTCGTCGATCGCGTCGACAACGACGGTGTGGCCGCCGAGGCCGGTATCGGCCCGGGCGTGCTTGTCCGCAAGGTCGGCAAGACTCCCGTGTCGACGATCGCCGAATTCGCCGAGGCGATCGAGAAGGAGTCGCCCGAAGAGGGCGTGGTGCTGCAGGTGCGTACGCCCCGCGGCAACAGCGTCATCCTGCTGAAGAAAGGCCTCTGATTCACCACGGCCCCATCCGTGGTAAAGTGATCGCATGACAACGCTTGGCGTCAACATCGATCACGTGGCCACGATCCGACAGGCCCGCCGCACCGTCGAACCCGACCCGGTCTGGGCGGCGGCGCTGGCGGAACTCGGCGGGGCCGATGCCATCACGGTCCACCTCCGCGAGGACCGCCGTCACATCCAGGATCGTGACCTCGAGGTGCTGAGATCCACTGTCCAGGTGAAGCTCAACCTCGAGGCCGCGATCGCGCCGGCGATGATCGACATCGCCTGCCGGGTAAAGCCCGACCAGGTGACGCTCGTACCGGAGAAACGCGAAGAGGTGACCACCGAAGGTGGCCTCGACGTCGTGTCGCACCGGACCGCGACGGCGGAGGCGGTCCGCCGGCTGCACGAGGCGGGCATCGCCGTGTCACTCTTCCTCGACCCCTGCCCACGGCAGATCGACGTGGCGGCCCAACTCGGAGTCGCCGCAGTCGAACTCCACACCGGCTGCTATGCCAATGCCACGACCGATGCCGACCGACAGGCACAGCTCGTGGAGCTGGCGCGAGCCGGTGAACTGATCCGGCAGGCAAAGCTGGCTCTCAACGCCGGCCACGGCCTCACCTATCGCAACGTCACCCCGGTGGCCTGTCTCGAAGGCATGGGAGAGCTCAACATCGGCCATTCGATCGTGTCGCGGGCAGTGCTCGTCGGCTTCACGCAAGCCGTCCGCGAGATGAAGGCGCTGCTGTAGAGCGGCACCTTCGATAACCGTACCGACGAGGTGGTACACCTGGAGACGTCGGCGAGGGGGTAGGCGGAAGCTCGAGGAGCGTTGGGCCGCCGCGGCCCCCGCGACGAGACTTTTGCCGCCACCGAAGCCGGTGCTACAAGACAACTAGATGCGTTCTCGCTGCCAAGCCCCTTCCACCTCACGGGCCTCCATCATGACCTTCTCCCGCGCCTCTTCCCTGCTCGCACTCGTTCTCGCCTTTGTTGCCACGTCGGCCCGGGCCGACGTACGGGTGCCGTCGATCTTCGGCGATCACATGGTGCTCCAGCAGCAGCAGCCGATTCGCATCTGGGGCTGGGCGGAGAAAGGGGAATCGGTCACCGTTGCGCTCGGGAGCGACACGCAGACGGCCACTGCGGCCGACTCCGGTCGTTGGCAGGTTGCATTGCCGCCAAGGAAGGCCAGCAATGCGCCGGCAACACTCCGGATTCAGGGAAAGAATACCGTTGTCATCAACGATGTGCTTGTCGGTGAAGTCTGGCTGTGTTCCGGTCAGTCCAATATGGAGTGGACCGTGGCGGCGTCCGCAGACGCTCAGGCCGAGATCGCAGCCGCACAGCATCCCCTCATCCGTCACATCAAGGTGCCGCTGGTCCAATCGAACACGCCACGGGAAGACTTTCAATCGAGCTGGCAGGTCTGCTCGCCCGAGACGGCCGGCACCTTCACGGCCTGCGGCTATTTTCTCGCCCGCCGACTTCAGCAAGAACTGGGAGTTCCCGTCGGTCTCGTGAATGCCTCCTGGGGAGGAACGCGGGTTGAACCCTGGACGCCGCCGGTTGGGTTTCAGAGCGTCGACGCACTGCAGGACATCTACCAATCCGTCATTGGTCGCACACCGGGCACTCCGCAATACCGCGACCGACTTTCAGCCCACATCAAGTCCCTCGATGCCTGGGTCGCCCGGGCGGAATCGCGTGTCGACTCGAATGAACTTCTGACCCCAAGCCCTGCCTATCCGCCAGAACTCACGCCGTACGCGAGCAACCAAGATCCGACCATGCTCTACAACGGCATGATTCATCCGCTCGTTGGTTTTCCGATCCGCGGTGCCATCTGGTACCAGGGGGAATCGAACCACGGCGAAGGCATGCTCTATCTTGAAAAGAAACGGGCATTGATCAACGGCTGGCGAACGCTCTGGGGGCAAGGCGACTTTCCGTTCTACTACGTTCAAATCGCACCGTTTCAATACGGCAGTGAAGATCCCGAGATCCTCGCCCAGTTCTGGGAGGCCCAGGCGGCGTGTCAGTCCATTCCCAAGACGGGCATGGTTGTCATCAATGACATCGCCACCATCGGCGACATCCACCCGCCCAACAAGCAGGACGTCGGCTACCGCCTGGCATCGCTCGCCCTCAAGAACGACTATGGACGGACCGATCTTGTGGCCAACAGCCCGGAGGTCGCCACGCTCGAGCGGCTGGGAAATAGCCTGAAGATTCACTTCAAGAACACCGGCGGTGGGCTGAAGACTCGCAACGAAAAGGCCCCCACCCACTTCGAAGTCATCGGCGTTGGTTCCAACGGGTTCAAGCCCGCCACGGCGACCATCGAAGGGGATGCCGTGGTGCTCACATCCGATGCGGTCACTGCGCCGCTCGCATTTCGGTTTGCCTGGCACATGCTCGCCGAGCCCAATCTCGTCGGCGGCACCGGCCTGCCGGTCGGCGGCTGCCGCGGCGGTGAAATGCCCGAGTTTTTCAGTACGGTTGCAACCGCCAAGGAGTACACGCTCGTCTACGACCTGGACCTGCGAAAACTCGGCCGCGACATCGCCTACGACGTCGACAACACCGCTCGAATCAACCAGTTCGACCGCGTCGGCTATCTGCTCGAATTGGCCAAAGCCGGTGGCACCACACAAAGCGTCTTCGTCTCGATGGATGCCTTCACCGACGACGTCAGGAAGATCGGCATTCCGACGGTCGCATCACAGGCCCGCTTCCAACAGCCGGTCACATCGCTCGATGTGTTCAGCAATGTCGATGGAATCACCTCGGGCACCGACATCGCCACAGGCAACATCGAGTTTTGGCCCGACAACTATGGGATGGCCAACGCCGCGAATGTGGCGGACGCCTCAACCACTCTCTTTGACTACGGAGACGAGATCGCCTTTCCGAACGACGGATATGGCTCCATGCAGGTCCATAACTTCGGGAACAAGCAGACCCTGTTCGCGATCAACCATTGGACCGCAGCCGCCGGAGCTGATCTCGGCATCGGAAATGGCCCGAGCAACACGCCGGACTGGACGTTCACCGGAAATGCAGGGACCTACACGACCAAACGGCTGAGGGTTTTTATTCGTCCCATCAGCAAGTGAGCCGCCTGGGTAAAGTAAAGCAGCGACTGGCTGTTCACTGGCTCGCGAACGCAGACGGGTCTTCGAGCACGAAGAGGTGGCCGTGGTCGGCGGTCACGATCACGACCGACTCGTCCCAGGCGTTGTGCCGCTCGATCCACTTCACCACCGCCTGAAACGCCGCGTCACCGCTCTTCACCGCGCCGATGGCGGCGTCGATGTCGTTGGCATGCGATGCCCAATCGACGTCCCCTGCCTCCACCATCAGCCAGAATTTGCCCCGGCTCTCCAGCACGTCGAGCGCCGTGCGGGTCATGTCGGCCAGTGTCGGATTCTCTGAGAGGTCGGCCTCCGAGTAGGGCTTGATCGGGCAGTATTTCTTGCGGAGCCGATCGGCGGTCGCCGCCTGCTCGGGCCGGCAGCCGACGGGATCAAAATCCCCGTCAGCCGTCTGATAGGGCAGGTTGCCCTCTGTCACGCCAAAGAGGCCGAAGAGCCGGAGGTTCCGCTGGATCGCGTCATCCGCAGCCCCGGCCAAGACGTCGTCTCCAGCCTGACCGAAGGTCCGCATGGCCACCCGGTAGCGGCCGCCCTGACGGGCATCGATCGCAGCGAGCGTCGAATCCGCCACATACTTCCCACCCGGCTCGAAGTTTGCCCCCTGATCCTTGTCAGTCTCCTTGGTTCCACGCACGCCGAAACCCGCGCCGATCAAGACGTCGAGCCCGGGGAGCGGCTCCGTGCGATGCGAGATCGACGGCTGACCGAGCAGGTCTCGGGAGATGTCCTGATAGTCATCCCGGGAAACGTTGTTGGCGTAGCTGCAGGCCGGCGTGGCATGCGACACGGGCACGCTGGTCACCGCCCCCACGGCGTAGCCCCGGGCCTGGAGCGTGCGGGCGATCGGCTCGATCTGGCGGCCGTCCACGTCGACATTGATGGCGTCGTTGTAGGTCTTGCGCCCGGTGCAGAGGGAGGTGGCCGAGGCAGCCGAATCGGTGACAGCGTGCGGCCGACTACGATCGCGACCGATCAGATAGCGGAGATCGGGAAGCGAAGCCCAGGGAGCCTGGCCACCTCGGCGCGGGTCGTAGCCGCCCGCGAGTTCACCACCGGGATTTTTCACGGCCTGCGCATCGACATCGACTTTGGTACCGTCGTTGGCGGGGCTCGTCACGCAGAAGCCGAAGTCGGTCGGTGCGCCGCGGTAGTCCTGGAATGAAAAACCGGTGCCGCGGCCGGCCTCGTAGGCCACCCTGCCCCGCGCCGCGATCGCAGCCGTTCGGGTCAGCGTCCAGTCGAGCCCGTCAAACACCACCAGCACGATGTATTTCTTGCCGGAGTCAGCAGCCAGCATCTGGAGGCGATGAATATCGGTCTGATCGAAATAGTCAGCGTGAGGATTGAGCGTGTCGTCGGGCATTCGGCCGTAGAGCGATGTCAGCCGAGCAGCATCACGGTAGAGGCTGTTCGGCCCCGCCACGACGTCGAGCATCGTGCCGAAGGAATAGACGGGAATGAGCCGGTTGGAGTGGTTCGACCAAGAGATATAGCGGTCGGCCTGATCGCCCCAATGCCCCCACGAGGCTTTTCCAGTCGCCTCGGCCTCGGCCTCCATCACCCGCACCGGATCAGCGGCCGACAGGGGGGCTACCACCGTCTCAGGCTGCTGGCTGTTGCCAGTGGCCGCCACCCATGCAAAAACCATCGCGAGCGCAGGAACCGCGCACCGCTGCCTCCAGACTGCGCCATTCGACCCCCGGATGTCGATCGCTCCGTTTCTCATGGATCTCATGATAACCGCAGCAGACGAGGTTCTCACCCCATCCCATTTTTTCGGGAGGGCCCGGCGCACGATTTGCACTCTCGTATCGGCTTTCCACTTTCCGCTTTCTTCTACCGATCGCGTCCGACTTGTACATTGGCGGCCAATCCGCCCTCGCTCCCCTCCCGTGAAAAAGAAAAGGCTCCCCGGTGGCCAACGACGACCTCCTGCGCCGAGATGTCCGACTACTGGGCGACATGCTGGGATCGGTGATCATCGAGTTGGCTGGCCAGGAGGCTTTTACGCTTGTTGAGGAGGTTCGGGGTCTCGCCCGTGACCGCCGCGCCGGCCGGCACGATGCCGAACGGTCACTGGCCGCCCGGATCGAGTCGCTCGACACGTCGCAGGCGGAGAGTGTCGCCCGGGCCTTCAGCATCTACTTCGACCTGGTCAACATCGCCGAGGATCGGCAACGGGTGCGGGTGCTCCGCGAGCGGGAGCAGGAGCGGTCGCCGCAGCCGATCGGCGAATCGCTGGCAGCCGGCATCGCCGAACTCAAGTCCCGCGGCCTGTCAGCCGCCGAGGTTCAGCAGGCGCTCGACCGGCTCTCGATTGAGCTCGTCTTCACGGCCCACCCCAGCGAGGCCAAACGCCGGTCGATCCGAGCGAAGCTGCGACGGATGCGGCACAGTCTGCAGGAACTCGACCGCGCCGATCTACTGCCCCGCGAACGGTCTACCCATCAGAGCGACCTGCACAGCGAACTCGATGTGCTCTGGCAGACGGAGTTTCTGCGGCCCACGCGGCCGACCGTGCTCGACGAGGTGGAGCGTGGATTATCGATCATGCCCCGGCTCTGGGAGGCGGTGCCGCAGGTCCATGCCTCGCTCCGCCGCGGCCTCGCGGAATGCTATCCCGGCGAGTCGTTCCGCATCCGGCCGTTTCTCACCTTCGGATCGTGGATGGGAGGAGACCGCGACGGAAATCCATTCGTCACCGCCGACGTCACGGAGCGGACGCTCCTGCGGCTGCGGTCGGAGGCGATCGACCGCCATCTCGATTGGTGCATTCAGTTGCATGATCTGCTCACGATCTCGCTGCACGCCGCCCGCGGTGCCCATCCGCTCGTCGAACGGCTGTCCACGCTCGCCGCCGCCTGGCCCGACCTGGCCGCCGCACTCGAACCACTCGCTGCCCACGAGATCTACCGCCGGTGGGTTCGCATGATCCGCTTCCGGCTGGAGCGGTCACGCACCGCCAGCCTCAATGAGCCTGCGGCGGCAGCCGCATATGCGTCGGGAAACGAGCTCGAGGCCGACGTCGCCCTGCTGGTCGAATGTCTCGGGGAGGACCACGGTCTCGCGGATCATTCACCCGCCACGCACTGGCTCGATCTGGTGCGGACCTTCGGCCTCCACATGACGCGGCTCGACGTCCGGCAGGACGCGCGGGCCTACGGCGACATCATGGGGGAAGTCCTCGCCGCTGCCGGTCGTGTGGCCGATGCCGCGACGTTTTCCACACTCGATGAATCTGCACGCCGGGCGTTGCTGGTCAGTTCCATGCCCGCGGCGGAATCACCGGCGTCGGCCTCTGTCTGCAACATCGCCGTGGACGGCCTGGTCCCGCTCGCCAGCGACACGCTTCGCCTCTTCGAGGTGCTCCACCGCGCGATTGCCCGCTTCGGCCCTGAGTGCCTGGGGGCGGCCATCATCAGCCTCACCCGCAGCCCGGCCGACGTGCTTGCGGTGCTCTGGCTGTGGCGGTGGGCCCGCACGCGGGCCGCCTCTCACGGCGAAGCGGTGGCGGCGAGCGACATCGACATCTCGCCGCTCTTCGAGAAGATCAACGATCTCGCGCATGCTCACGACACGCTCGCCGCGATCCTCGACGAACCCTGCTACCGTGACCATCTGGCCGGCCGGGGCCATCGTCAGATCGTGATGGTCGGCTATTCCGACAGCACGAAGGACGGCGGCTATCTCGCGGCTTGTTACGGACTCCAAACGGCGCAGGGCAACCTGCATGCGGCTGCCAAGGCCAGAGGCGTGAGCCTGACATTCTTCCACGGCCGGGGCGGTTCGCTCGGTCGGGGCGGTGGGCCGGCTGCCCGGGGCATCCTCTCGCTCCCCCCGGAAACGCTCGATGGCAGCCTCCGGCTCACCGAGCAGGGTGAGGTGCTCGCAGAGCGGTACGACGACACCGAGGTCGCCTGCCGCCACCTGGAGCAGGTGTCGTGGGCCACATTAGTGGCATCGAGCGTCCGCCGCAGCGAACCGCGGCGGGAGTGGACCGACGTCGCCGCCCGGATGTCCGAGCGGTCGTGGACCGTCTACCGCGAGCTCGTCGACCAGCCAGGCTTCATTCGCTATTTCTCCGAGACGACGCCGATCGATGACATCGAGACGCTGCCGATCGCGTCGCGGCCGTCCCGCCGTCGCGGCGAACGCACGCTCGACGACCTCCGCGCGATCCCATGGGTGTTTGCCTGGACGCAGAGTCGCTGCATGATCCCTGCCTGGTACGGCCTCGGCACGGCGCTCGTCGAGGTGAAATACGACGATCGCCATGCCTGGCAGAACGTCTGCGACATGTACCGGCAATGGCCGTTCTTCCAAGCCACGATCGACAACGCCACGCTGGCGCTGGCGAAGGCCGACATGTACATCGCGCAGCGCTACTCAGAGCTCGTCGATGATGCCGACGTCCGTCGCCCGATCTGGCAACGGATCGCCGCGGAACGCGACCGCACCCGACAGGCGATCCTCGACATCGTCGGCGGCGGGGAGCTTCTCGCCACCACGCCCTGGTTCCAACGGTCTATTGAAGCACGCAATCCATACATCGATCCTTTGAATCTGATCCAGATCGAATTCATGCGTCGCCGCCGCCAGCAGCCCGATGACGAATCGCTCCGCGATCTCCTGCGGCTCTGCGTGCAGGGCATCGCATCCGGCATGCGCACGACGGGATAGTTTGCTTTACGCGAAACACGGCATCGTGCCGTTTTCGCTTGGAAACCTTCGGTTTCTGGTGCTACCCATCGCAATCCTACGATGACACTTCTGCAATCACGATGACGCGAGCCGGGATCGGCGGAAGCTCGAGGAGCCTTGGGCGTATCCTCGCCCCGGCGACGAGACTTCTGCCGTCCCGGCGATGAATCACTCACGGACTGCCCCTGTTTTCCAAGGGACTCACAGATGACTACAGCCGCCGAACTCGTCGTGAAAACGCTCGGCTCCTGCCGGATCGATTCGCCGCTCAAGCCGATGCTTGAATCCCGCCGCACCACCGTGCACTACGTGGAAGAAGACGACCGCGTGCTCTTCCACGACACGGCCACCCTCGTGCGCGAGAGCGGCTGCACGCTCGACTCCCTGCCCGGATTCGAGCCGGCAGGCCCGCGGCGAAAGATCTTCTTTGATGCCTCCAAGATGCGGGTGGGCATCGTCACCTGCGGTGGACTCTGTCCGGGCATCAACGACGTGATCCGCGGCATCGTCATGGAACTCACGTTTCACTATGGCGTCAAGAAAATCCACGGCTTTCGTAACGGCTACCAGGGCTTCGTGGCGAAGTATGCCCACGACGTGGTCGAACTCACACCGAGCGTGGTCAGCAACATCGACGAGGACGGCGGCACGATTCTGGGCACGTCGCGGGGCGGGCAGGATCCGGAGGAGATCGTCGATTGCCTGGAGCGGATGAACATCAACGCCCTGTTCGTGATCGGCGGCGACGGCACGCTGCGGGGGGCCATGCAGATCGCCGCCGCGGTCGCCGCCCGCGACGGGAAGATCGCCGTCGTCGGCATCCCCAAGACGATCGACAACGACATTCCTTACATCGACCAGAGCTTCGGCTTTCAGACGGCCTTCGGCGAGGCCACGAAGGCGATCCAGTCGGCCCACGTGGAGGCCAAGGCGTCGCCCAACGGAGTGGGACTCGTGAAGCTGATGGGCCGTCACTCGGGCTTCATCGCCTGCTACGCGTCGCTTGCCGAACCTGACGCCAACTACGTGCTCATTCCAGAGGTGCCCTTCCAACTGGACGGCAAATGCGGGCTGCTCGAGCACCTACTGGAGCGAGTCAAACGGAGCGGCCACGCGGTGATCGTGGCGGCGGAGGGCGCCGGTCAAGACCTGATCGCCGATTCCGGCTGTGGCCACGACGCGTCGGGCAACCGGAAACTGGACGATGTTGGACTGCTGCTCAAGACGAAGATCGCCGAGCACTTCGCGGCGGCGGGCGTGGAACTCAATCTCAAGTACATCGATCCGAGCTACCTGATCCGCAGTGTGCGGGCCAACCCCTATGACAGCGTCTACTGCCTCCGGCTCGCGCAGAACGCCGTCCATGCGGCCATGGCTGGGCGGACGGAGATGGTGGTGGGCCGCTGGCATGGCCGGTTTGTGCACATCCCGATCCCGCTGGCGGTCAGCCACCGCAACCAGGTGGCCCCCGATGGCGACCTCTGGCTTTCGGTGCTCGAGGCCACCGGCCAGCCCCGTTTGTTCTGCTAGACCGCATCCGCGTTACTTGGAACGGCATTTCGACTGTTCAAGGAGCCGGGGGTCGGGGCAAGCCGGAGCGAGTAGGGCTATCCTGCCCCCGAGTCGGAGCCCCTTCGCCGCCGGGTCGGCGGATGGAGTCGTGTCACCGCCCCTGGCGGCGTGCATGTCGGAGTCCCTCCGCACCTAGGACGGCCTGCTTGCCGGTGTGGCGGACATTGGGGATGCTTACGTGCGATCAAGCACTCCTCTCCATCCGTCCACGCCCCCCAGAGTTGAACCATGCAGTCGCTCCATGCCCACAGGCCGCGATCGTTGCCCTCAGCTGTCGTCATTAGCCTGACGGCGATCACAGCCGCTGCGATGAGCTTGCTCGCAGCCCAGACGGTCCGTGCCGCCGACTGGCCCGAGTGGCGGGGCCCCGGCGCCCAAGGGCATGCCGTCGAGGCCCACGACCTGCCGATCACCTGGAGCGAAACCGAAAACATTACCTGGAAGACACCGCTCCCCGGCCGTGGCTGGTCATCGCCGGTGATCGCCGGCAGCCAGATCTGGATGACCACGGCGATCGAGACGGAGATCAGCGAGGAAGAGAAGCAGAAACGCGTTGAGGGCCTTGCGGGTGGGCAGTCGCTCAATGTCTCCGGCCCGGTGTCGCTGCACGCCGTCTGCGTCGACCGCGATTCCGGACGAATCCTGCACGACATCGAGTTGATGGTCATCTTCGATCCACAGCCAATCCATTCTCTCAACTCCTACGCCTCTCCGTCGCCGATCCTCGTCGATGGCCGTCTCTACTGCCATTTCGGCGATTTCGGCACCGCAGCCGTCGACACCCGGAAAGCGGAGATCGTCTGGAAGAACCGCGACCAACGACTCAACCATGAAAACGGCCCTGGCAGCACCCCACTGCTCTGGCACGACAAACTCATCTTCCACTGCGACGGCAGCGACAAGCAGTCGATCGTCGCCCTCGACACCGCCACCGGTGCGCTGGCCTGGAAGACCGACCGGAGCGGTGAACTCCGCAGCGATCCACAGCTCAAAAAGGCCTACGGCACGCCCCTGATGCTCACGCTCGACGGCCAGGAGGTGCTCGTCTCGCCCGCAGCCGACTGGGTCTACGGCTACGATCCCGCCACCGGCCGTGAGCTCTGGAAGATGAGCTACGGCGTGCTCGGTTTTTCGATCGTCCCACGGCCGGTCACGGCCCACGGGCTGCTCTATCTCAGCACGAGCTTCATGCAGCCCGAACTCCTGGCCCTCAAACTCGGCAACGCCGAAACGGCTCCCGAGATCGTCTGGCGTGAGAAAAAGGCCGCCCCCACGATGTCGTCGCCGCTCGTGGTGGGCAACGAGCTCTATATGGTCAGCGATAAGGGCGTGGCAACCTGTCTCGACGCGAAGACTGGCGACGTGGCCTGGACCGAGCGGCTGGGGGGCAATTTCTCGTCGTCGCCGCTCGTCGCCGACGGACACATCTACGTGGGCAACCGGGATGGTGAGACCTTCGTGATCAAGCCTGACCGCACCTTCACCCTCGAAGCGACAAACCAACTCGAGGGCCAGATCATGGCCACCCCCGCGGCCATCGATCGGGCTCTCTACCTCCGCACCGACAAGGCGATCTACCGGATCGAGAAGCCGCAGCCGTCCGGCGGGGCTGCGGTGGGGCGGGCCACCAGAGTACAGACGGTGGCCTTTCAAGCCCCGGCGGCTCCGGAGTCAGCGACGCCCACGCCCTCGGCCCCCATCGCCACCACACCTCCCAAGGGCGAGGTGCTCTCCTTCACGTTCGATACAAGCAAGATCTTTCCAGGCACGACCCGCGAGGTTTCGGTCTACGTGCCGGCGCAGTACGACGGCACCTCGCCCGCCTGCGTGCATGTCAATCAGGACGGCATCCAGTTCAACGCTCCCGTGGTCTTTGACCGGCTGATCCATGAAAAGAAGATGCCGGTGACGATCGGCGTGTTCGTGAAGCCGGGAGTCGTGCCCGCCGCCCGGGAGGCGGCCCTCGATCGCTTCAACCGCAGCTATGAATACGACGGCCTCGGCCCCGACTACGCGAGATTTCTCCTGGAGGAACTCCTGCCCCATGTCGAGACGACAAAGACATCCGACGGCAGGCCGATCCTGCTTTCGAAGCAGGGCAATGACCGCTCGATCGGCGGCACTTCCAGCGGTGCGATCGCCGCCTTCACCGCAGCCTGGGAACAGCCCGACACCTTTTCACGCATCTTCAGCGGCATCGGCACGTATGTCGGCCTCCGCGGTGGACACGAGTATGCCACGCTCGTTCGCAAGTTTGAGCCGAAGCCGCTCCGCATCTTCATGGAAGGCGGCTCGAACGACCTCAACATCTACGGTGGCGACTGGTGGATGGCCAATCAGTCCCTGCAGCGTTCCCTTGCATTCGCCGGCTACGACGTGCGGCATGCGTGGGGCGACGGTGGCCACAACAACACGCATGCCACGGAGGTGTTTTCCGAAGCGATGCAATGGCTGTGGCATGACTGGCCGCAGCCTGTCGCCAAGGGCGCGGGCAGCCCGCAACTTCAGGACATCCTCATCCCCGGTGAGGGCTGGCGGCTCGTCGGAGAGGGCTACACCTTCACAGAGGGCCCCGCCGCCAACGCCAAGGGCGAACTCTTCTTCAACGACGTGGGCGCGGGCAAAACCTACCGTGTCACGCCCGACTGGAAGGCCGAGGTCTGGCTCGCCGACTCCCACAAGGGAGATGGACAGAATTTCGCCCCCGACGGCCGGCTGGTGGCGGCCAGCGGAGCGGATCTGGCCATTCTCGCCTGGGACGAGAAAGGAAAACCCGCCACACTCGCGCAGGGCTGGCGAGGTAACGACGTGGTCGTGACAGCGGCGGGCGTGGTCTATGTCACTGAGCCGGGCTGGGATGGAAAGTCTCCCAGCCGAATCCACTGTCTCAAGCCAGCCAGTGACGGCACCTTCACCGATACGGTCGTCGATACCGGACTGCGGTTTTCCAACGGCATCTGCCTGTCCCCGGATCAGAGCCTGCTCTCCGTGGCCGATAGCCGTAGCCACTGGGTCTACAGCTACCAGATCAATGCCGACGGCACGCTCAGCAACAAGCAACGGTTCTATCACCTTCATGTGCCTGACACGGCCGACGACAGCGGCGCCGACGGCATGCGAGTCGACCGTGACGGCCGGCTCTGGGTGGCGACACGAATGGGCATCCAGATCTGCGATCAGGCGGGGCGGGTCAACTGCATCATCCCCACTCCGAATGGCAAGATCTCAAACCTCTGCTTCGGTGGGCCCGATTTCTCCACGCTCCTGGCCACCTGCGGCGACAAGGTCTACGTCCGCATGGTCAAGCCGTCCGGTGCTCCAAACTTCCTGCCTCCATCGACGCCGCCCAAGCCCCAACTCTGAAAGAAGGCCGCTTCGTGTCAGCATGGCAAGCCTCTCGTCGTGGATTCCTGGCGGCCGCAACGGCCCTGGCGGCCGCACCACTAGCCGCCGCCGATGTTCGCCGCCGCGGCATTCCGCTGGGGTTCGACAACTTTGCCGTCAGGGCCATGAAATGGAACGCCCGCCAGCTCATCGACCACGCAGACAGGCTGCGGTGTGATTCGCTCTTCATCACCGACTTCGGCCCCTTCGAGGGTCGCGTCGACGATGCCTCGCTCGGCGAGGTTCGCCGCTATGCTGCCGACCGCGGCGTGGCGATCGCCCTCGGCTCGTGGAGCATTTGTCCGTCGGCCAAGCAATTCAAACACGACTGGGGCTGTGCCGAAGAGCATCTCGCCACCGGGATCCGCATGGCCCACGCCCTCGGCTCACCGGCGTTTCGGGTGATTCTGGGAAACCACGAGGACCGACTCTCCGACGGCGGCATCCAGGCGAGAATCGACGACACGGTCGAGGTGCTCAAGTCCCAACGCAGGAGGGCGGTGGACAGCGGCGTAAAGATTGCCGTGGAGAATCATGCCGGCGACATGCAATCGCGTGAACTGAAGGCCCTCGTCGAGGCGGCCGGGCCGGACTACGTCGGCGTCAACTTCGATTCGGGGAATGCCTGCTGGACGCTCGAGGATCCGGTTCTGGCACTCGCCACGCTGGCCCCTCACGTGCTCACAACCAGTCTCCGCGACACGGCCGCCTGGGAATCAGCCGATGGCGTCACGACGCAGTGGACGGCCATGGGCGAGGGCTGCACCGACCTGCCGGCTTTCTTCGATCTCTTCGAGCAATCCTGCCCGGGCGTGACAGCGCACATCGAAACCATCTCGGGATTTCCTCGGAACTTCCCCCTCTATCGGCGGGATTTCTGGCGAAGCTATCCCGACGCCCGCGCCGCGGATCTGGCGGCCTTCCTGAGCCTGGCGAAACCAGGCCGAAAGATCGAGCCGTTCGCGGCTCCGGCGGGCGAAAACCGTCAGAAGGCCGAGCAGGACTATCAGCTGGCCGAACTGGATCGCAGCATCCGCCACTGCCGCGATGTGCTCGGTCTGGGAATCAAGCCGCAGGCAACTTGAGCAAAACGGGCGGGATGTCCTATGCTCGCGACGGTTGCAGTCCGTCCCCTCGCCCGCCGAGCATCGCCCTGAAATCCGCTGCCCCCAAGTCGCTGCTTCTCACTGGCGCCACCGGACTGCTGGGCTCCTACCTCATCCGTGATCTGCTCCTCGACGGTCGGAAACTGGCCGTCGTGGTACGCCGTAGCCGCAAGCAGTCTGCCGCCGCACGCGTGGAAGCGATCTTGGTCCACTGGGAGGAGACGCTCGGCAAGCGACTTCCCAAACCGGTCGTCCTGGAAGGGGATCTGACGCAACCACTCTGTGGACTCGATGCTGATGCCCGCCGCTGGGTGGCAAGCCACTGCGACGAAGTGCTCAACAACGCGGCCAGCCTCACCTTCCGCGGCTCCGACCGCGATGCCGAACCGTGGCGAACCAATGTCACCGGCACCGATCAGGTGCTTTCGCTGGCCCGTGAGACCGGCCTGCGGCACTTCCACCATGTCTCGACGGCCTACGTCTGCGGCCTCCGCTCAGGCCGCGTCACGGAAGACGAACTCGATGTCGGCCAGCAGTTTGGCAACGACTACGAACGGACCAAGGTGGAGGGGGAAACGCGGGTCCGCGCAGCCACCCGTGCCGCGGGTGGGTTTCTCGACAGCGCCACCATCTACCGGCCGTCGATCATCGTCGGCGATTCCTGCACGGGCTGGACATCGACCTACCACGGCCTGTTTGCCGGCCTGAGGCTCGGCCACACGCTGCTCACCCGGGTCGTGAAGGGAACGACGAGCGGCCCGGCATTGCTGGGCCTGATCGGCGTGGCACCAAACGACACGAAGAACTTCGTTCCGGTCGACTGGGTCTCGGCCGTGATTGCACACGCGGTCCAGACGCCACCGGCTCGTGGCACCACCTACCATCTGACACACCCCGAACCGCTCTCGATGGATACCGTGGGCCGGCTCATCCAACAGGCGGTCGAGGCCTATTCCAAGGACGCCTCGCCAGACGATCCCGATCTGTGTGACGAGCAGTGGTTTGCCGACAATCTCGGCACGCAACTGGACATCTACAAGAGCTACCTGCGGAACGATCCCCTGTTTGATCGCTCCCATACGGCGGCCCTCGTTGGCCACCTTCCCTGCCCGCCGCTCGACATGCCATCGCTGATGAAGATGGCCAAATTCGCAATCGACCACGAATTCGGCCGCAAGAGTCCGCTGAAGACCGCCGCGAACCCGTCACCAGCAGCCAGCACTCCGCCCTCCGTGGCGAGGTCGTGAAACGTTCAGTTCCTGCGAAAGCGCATCTGGGTTCTCTGGAGCGGCTCGTTCGACTCTTGAAGGAGCCGGGGGTCGGTGGAAGCCGGAGCGAGTCGGCGTATCCTGGCCTCGAGTCGGAGGCTTTCACCGCCCCCGGCGGCTTGCGCCGTTCGACATCTCCCCAATGCACTCTAGCGGTTTGTGACGTCGTAAAACGTTCAGATCCCGCCTTGCTTGGCGAGGTCGTGAAAATAGTGCCCGACCTTTTTCTGATTCTTGAGGAGCCAATCAATCGTAGGCTCATTTCGCATCGCCTTGCCGATCGCCTTGAGCGTGGCCTCGCGGTGCGTTTGGAAGAGCACGTCGTGGTCGATCTTCGTCTTCGCATCAGCCACCGACGGATCAAGCCAGACCGCCACGATGATGCCAATGTCGTTCACCTTGGCCTTCGGAATGAGTCCCTCGCGAACGCTGTCGAGCACGGCATTGGCGATCGCCGCCTGCACGGTGCCCATGAGAATGTTCGTATAGCGGGCATTTGGGGCCGTGTACTTGCTCACCATCAGCGTCGCCGGCCGTACCTGCACGTCGCTGTTGAGGATTGCCCAGACCCTCGTGTGCCCCTTCACCTGATCGCCGATGAGGTTGGCGATGGCATAGCCCACGGGACCGTCGAGTTCACCGATCACCACCTCGGGCTCGGCCGCACTCCAGGCGTCGTCGGCCTCCACGAGCGCCTCGCCGGTTCGCATGATGATTTTTTTACCTGCCATGAAACTGTCTCCTCGAGTGCTCGTGCCGCGGGTGATTCGGGTCACGTTATTCACCATCGGCCGCCTGCGCGTCAATCGGCGGCGTCCGGCAGACGGGCTACGATCCGCAGCGGACCACCGCTGCCACCTGCGATTTTCATTGGCAACGCGACGACGAACGTCCCCTGTTCGGGCAGGCCAATGAGGGAGGCCACGTTTTCGAAGATCGGCAGATTGCCGCCACAGAGGGTCACATGGGCTCCAAAGTGGGTGGATGGGCCGTGGTCGATGCTGGCCGTGTCGATGCCGACAGCGCGGATCCGACGGTGGTCCACCAGCCAGCGGGCCGCCAGCGGCGAGAGCCCTGGAAACCGTAACTTCGCAACCGCGTCAGGCCCCACCTGGTCGGTCCCCAAATAGGCGGCGCGATCGGTCCACCGTTCCGCCCAGCCGGTCCGAAGGAGCAGGATCACGTCCACCAGTTGCCGCGCGTGTTGGGTCTCCCACGCCACGAGGTCGTCTGGCGTCACCTCATAGGCCGCGTCAGCAGCACACTGCCGTGTCACATCAACGACGACCGCCTCGCCGAGCAGGTGGTCAAGCGGAATCGCATCGGCCGTTTGGCCAGCGGCGGAAAAGTGTCGCGGCGCGTCGAGGTGCGTGCCACCGTGCTCGGCCGAGGCAAACCGGTTGGCGGCGTAGTAATAGCCCTTGGGTGTCGGGCCGTTGCTGCCCTGCTCGAATCGAAAGCCCTTTTCAGTGGGCCAGTAGATGGTCTGTTCGTCGAATGGATGCGTGAGGTCAATCCAGCGGCCGCGTGACCATGGGCCTGCATCCTCTGCGGATGCCGCGCCACATGCCAGGCCGATCACGATCGCCACCGCAACAACTCGCATCATCGCCTCGTCTCCCGGAACCCTGTTCGCCCCCGAACCGCACGAGGTCCGAGGGTGCACTTCCGATCGCAGCATACAGCGGCCAGTCTGAACACACCGACAAACACCCCTCCTTCCGGGGATGGCCCGCGTGCCGCTGGTGGGGCGGTGCGGGATATGCCAAAACGAGCGGCGCCGATGCAGACAGCGAAGCGTTGCGGAAGCCGCGGCCGATGCAACGGTGGGGCGTTACCGATCCGCCTCTGGTCATCCCGAATCCCCAGCCACGAACACAATTCCCAGGGAGGCAGTTGGTCCATGCACAGTTTCAGGGGCATCCTCGTGGCTGCGATCGTCGCCATGACGGCGATTCCGACGGCAGCAGCCGATTTCGACCCCAGGGTGGTCACGTTTGGCGCAGAGCGAGAGCAGATCAAGAACACCCCGATCGAAAAACGACCCAATCGGCCGTTGCACGTCTACGGCAACTCGGTCCGGCGTCGCCAGGGTCGCACGGCCCAATCCGCCCCCAAGGGAGAAACCCGCCGGTAACTGGCGGTTCCCCGCACGTCCCGCTCCGCGGGCCAACCTAGCCCGTGACTGGCACGACCCGGCAGAGTGGATGCAGACGATATTCGCGTCCAGTGGCATGCTCGATGCAGCGATAGCGGCTGCGCAGCTTTGGACCCATGCGAAATGTTCGGCCGCCATCCGTGCGGAAGATCGTCCCGGCGGGCAGCGACTCCACGAACACAAGGCCAGACTCGACCGCATCGTAACGGGCCAGCGCCAGCATGAGATCGCGGTCGCTACAGGTGGCCGCCGCGGGATTCCGCATCGCACGACCAAGCGCCGCGTTCACGTCGTCCGGCAGCATCCGACCCGCCACCACCGGCGTCAGAATCCGCTCGAACTCGGCCTTCCACTCCGGCCCGTGCGGCCGCACGCGGCGGATCCTCGGGCGGTGCCGCTCCCACGTGGCGGCGTGGGCGATCTCATGGAGCAGGGTCGTCAGGAATGCGTAGGGATTGAGGTCGTCATTCACCGAAACGCGATGCCGTCGCCTCAGGGCCGTGGGGGCCCGGTGGTCGCCCAGCTTGGTCCTCCGCGGCCGGCTGAGCCGGACGTCGACGGGATGGGCCGCGAGGAGTTCGGTGACGTAGGCGTGCGTACTACCCGGTAGAAGGGGCCAGAGCGCGGCGTGCGGGAATGAACGACTCATGACGGGTTGTCTCGCTCGTCGATCCTGCTCACACTCGGGCCCCGTGTCACACGCAGGCCACGATCCGGCCCGCGGGTGGCAGGCTAGCGACAGCAGCGGATTTTGCACACTCCGGCTGGCAGGGCGTAGCCTGTCACATGGCAGGGCGATCGATTTGGCCCGGCTGGTTGCAGGCACCACGGGCAGGAAACGGCCCCGCAGAGAATAGATCGGCATGGAACACTTCGACGCGATCGTGATTGGCACGGGAGCCATGGGAGCCGCCGCCCTCATGCACCTCGCCGCCCGCGGCGCCCGGGTGTGCGGACTCGATCGGTTTCCGCCCGGCCACGATCGGGGCAGTTCGCACGGTCAGACACGGCTCATCCGGATGGCCTATTTCGAGCATCCAGATTACGTGCCACTGCTGCGGAGGGCCTACGAACTCTGGCACGAACTTGAGGATGTGGCAGGCAGGCCGCTGCTGGTGGAATCGGGCCTGCTGATGGCCGGGCCACCGGATGGCGAGGTGGTGGCGGGAGCACTCGCGTCGGCCGCCATCCACGATCTGCCGGTCGAACGCCTGACCGTCAGCGACGCTATGGCCCGCTGGCCCGCTCTGCGTCTGCCGGAGGAATGGGCCGCCGTCCATGAGGCCCGCGGCGGCTACCTCTTTGTGGAGGAGTGCGTGCGTGCACATGCCGCCGAGGCCGTTCGACTCGGTGCCCGCATTGAACACGGCTCGGCGGTCCGCGGCTGGCAGACGGTCGGATCGACGGACCAAGTCGGCCATGTCGTCGTGGAGACCGATGCCGGCAGGTATGCAGCCGACAGACTGGTGGTCACCGCCGGCGCCTGGGCCGCTGATCTGCTCAAGCTCCCGTCACTGCCGCTCCGCGTGCTGCGGAAATCGCTCTTTTGGTATCGGCCAGAAGCCACAGCGGCCGTCGATTACACGGCGGGCCATCTTCCCTGCTTCGCGTTCGACGGGCCAACCGGCTTCTTCTACGGTTTTCCGGCGATCGACGCCCGGGGCGTGAAGATTGCCGAGCACAGTGGCGGAACCACTGTCACCGATCCGCTGCATGTCGATCGCGGCATCGACCTCCACGAACAGGCAAGAGTGGAAGCGGTGCTCGCAGACCACCTACCGGGGATGCGTGGCGTGCTGACAGACCACGCCGCATGCCTCTACACCATGTCGCCCGACGGCCATTTCGTCGTAGGCCTCCATCCACAGCACGACAAGGTGGCGATCGCCGCCGGCTTCTCCGGCCACGGCTTCAAGTTTGCCAGCGTGATGGGTGAGATCCTCGCCGACCTCACCCTCGATGGAAAAACGAGCCATCCGATCGGATTCCTGTCGCCGAACAGGTGGCTGTAGAATGGGCGACGAAATTGCCGTGCCTTCCCAACCCAGCGATCGGATCAAGTGCATGTCTGCGTTCAAGAAACAGAGGGTCTTCTTTAACGCCTGCTGCGGCCTGCTGGCGGCAGCCGCAGTCGAGGCCTCCGCTGGCGAGTGGCCGCAGATTCTCGGCCCTGATCGCAATGGCATCGCCGCGAACGATGAGGCTCTTGCCGAATCCTGGCCTGCAGCAGGCCCCTCGACGCTCTGGCAGCGACCGGTGGGCAACGGTTGCGCAGGCGTTGCCGTGGCCAACCAGCGCACGGTGCTCTTTCATCGCGTGGGGGGAATGGAGGTTACCGAAGCCCTCGACCCTGCAACCGGGAAAACGCTGTGGACCGAAGAACACGCGACGACCTTTGCACCCGAGGTGGGCAGCGGCAATGGCCCGCTCTGCGTCCCCGTGATCGCAGGTGGACGCGTCTTCACGTTTGGAGCGCAGGGAGTGCTGACCTGCCTAGATGCCACCACCGGCAAGCGGCTTTGGCAGCGGAAGACCCACACCGACTTTGGCGCCCAGGCCGGCTATTTTGGTGCGGGCAGTTCGCCGATCGTGGTCGGAGAGCGTGTGATCGTTAACGTCGGTGGGGCACCGAAGGAGGCCGGCATCGTCGCCTTCTCGGCAGCCACGGGGGAGACAGTGTGGACGAAGACGAATGAACGGGCCAGCTATTCCTCTCCCGTGGTCGTCACGATCGGGAATGCGGTCCACCTGCTGTTCGTGACCCGCTCTCAGGTGATCCTCCTCGATGCGGCGACGGGCGACATCCGCTGGCAGGTCGCCTTCGGCGCCCGCGGCCCGACCGTGAATGCCGCCAATCCACTCGTGCTCACCGACGAGCAGGGCAAGCACCACCTGCTGGTGACGGCATCGTATGGCGTCGGGACGTTGTACGGGAGCTTCGACCAGGCCGGCATGACCAAGGTCTGGGGCGGCGTGGATTCGCTGGCCACGCAATACTGCACGCCCATCGCCCGTGACGGCTTTCTCTTCGCCATCGACGGCCGCGACGATCTCCCGCCCGCCGACTTCAAGTGCATCCGGCAGTCGACCGGCGAGGTTCTCTGGAAGGAGGACTCTTTTGGATACGGATCACTTATTTCAGCCGATGGCAAGATCATCGCCGCCAAGAGCAACGGCGAGCTCGTGCTGATTCAGCCCGACACGACGGGGCTGCGAGTGCTCGCGCGGGCACGGCCGTTTTCAAGCACCGTCAGGGCACTGCCAGCCCTCGCGGAGGGCCGGCTCTACGTGCGCGATGAACAGACGCTCAAGTGCCTGAGCGTGGGAGCCCCCGTGCCGTAGTGCTACCGGCGGCAGTTCGGCCCTTCCATGCTTCCTGCAGCAGGATGCCGCAGGCGACGGAGACATTCAGGCTTTCCACAGCGCCGGTGCCGGGAATCTGGATGGCCGTGTCGGCCAACGACGCGATCGGCTTCGAGACTCCCTCCCCTTCGCTCCCCAGCACCAGCACGATCTTGCCGCCGAGTGTCTCAGGAGACAACGGGCTACCGCGGTGGCTCGATGTCGCCACGATGCGGAACCCCCGCTTCTTCAGTTGCAGAAGATCGGCCCTGGGATCAGCGAGATCACAGACCGGCACATACTCCGCGGCGCCCTCCGCCACCCGGACCGCCGCCGGCGAGAGCGGCGGAAGAACGCCGCCCGCTCCGAGCACGGCGGCCGTGCCGAAGTGCGCCGCGGTCCGCAAGATGGCGCCAAGGTTATGGGGATTCTCGACGCCATCGAGGTAGAGCAGCGGACCTGTCAGTCGCCGCTCGTCGATCTCCCGCAGCAGTTCTGGTATCCCCCACCGCGGATAGGCACGCGCGAGGATGACGATCCCTTCGTGGTGCGTCGATCCGCTGAGCCGGGCGAGGTTTTCCGCCGCGACCACCTGAAAGCCGAGCCGAGCCTTCGCGCAGTGACCAAGGAGAGCGGCGAAGTGCCGTCGCCGCTCTTCGGCGAGATACACCCGGATGATGTCCTGAGGCCGACGGGCGAACAACGCCTCACAGGCCCGCAGACCGTGATACTTCTCCTCAGACTTCCCCTGATGGCGGATTTCGGAACGAACCGGCGGCCGATTTTCCGAACGGCCGGACGACGGTGGAACAATAGGCTTTCTCGGCTGTGCAGCCGTGGCCTTCTTGGGCGACGACGGACGACGCGATGCCGGACGGGAATGCTTCATGGTGACTCTTCTTAGTGATTGACGACATGCTGTGGCCGGCCCGCCGCGAAGGCCCGTAGGTTGGCGGCCGTCACCTCGATCAGCCGCCGTCGCGCATTCCGCGTGGCCCAGGCGATGTGGGGCGTGATGATGCAGTTCTTTGCCGTAAGCAAGGGATTCGAAGCAGAGGGTGGCTCCACCGAGAGCACGTCGAGGCCTGCCCCGGCGATGCGGCCGGCATTGAGGGCGTCAGCGAGGTCGGCCTCGTTGACGAGCAGACCGCGGGCGGTGTTGATCAGAAACGCCGTTGGCTTCATCAGTCCGATCGTCGCCACGTTGATCAACTCCCGTGTCTCGGGCGTGAGCGGACAGTGGAGGCTGACAACGTCGCTCTCGCGGAGGAGCGTGGCAAGATCGACAATCGTCGTATCCTCGCCGTGGGCTCCGCTGGCGGCCGACCGCCGGTGGGCGATCACCTTCATGCCAAAAGCCCGGCCGGCCGCGGCGACCGCACGACCGATCCGACCGTAGCCCACGAGCCCAAGCGTGAGCCCGGCCAACTCCACCAACTCGCCGTCCCAGTAGCAGAAATCCTCACTTGCCGTCCACCGCCCCTCACGCACGGTCCGGGCATGGTGGCCCGTGTGATTGGTGAGCTCGAGCAAGAGGGCGAACACCGCCTGGGCGACGTTCGGCGTGCTGTATTCCGGGACGTTGCAGACCGGGATGCCCCGCTCCTTCGCCGCCAGCACGTCCACCACGTTGTAACCGGTGGCCAACACACCGATGCACTTGAGTCGCGGCAGTGACGCAATCACTTCGCGGGACAACACCGTTTTGTTGGTCAGAACAATGTCTGCGTCACGGGCCCGCGACACGATGTCGGCGTCGGCCGTCCGCGAGTGCACAACACAGGAGCCGATCGCCTCGATCTCAGACCAGCTGAGATCACCCGGGTTGGCCGTGTGGCCGTCCAGAATCACGATTTGGCATCCGTCTTTCATCGCGCTGAGGATACCAAGGATCGCGAGACAGATGGGGAAGTGCCGGCCGCCCTTCTCACAGTCCCGCAGCGCCGGTTGTTTCCTTCTGACGCTGCTCTTTCTTGGCGGGGAACTCGATCACGACGAGTTCTTGTGCCTCCGGATCGTAGGCGTATTCCTGGTAGTAGGGCAGCATCGGCAACTGGATTCCATCGGGCTTCCCCGGCTCGATGATCTTCTCCATGAATTCCTTGTAATCCTTTGGCTTCCGGTCTTTCTCCGCCTGGAAGAACGCCATCTTTTGATCGACAGCGATGATCGAAAGCTTGCCCACACTCGTCCGGTAGGCGTCGGCGGCAATGCCGATCCCCTGGCTCTTGATCGACATCTCAGCCCGCACGCCCCCATCCTTGATCGCATCCTCCAACAAGAGCACGTTTTGCGTCTTCTGGTTGAGCGTCTTGCGGGTCTGGATCGGGGCGGGTGCCGCCGCAGGCGCCGCAACTGCAACTGGGGCTGGGACTGCAACTGGGGCTGGGACTGCAGCAGCCGCTGGGACTGCAGCAGGCGCTGGGACTGCAGCAGGCGGCTGGCTCGGCGTTGCAGCCTGCGCCGCTGCTGGAACCGGAGCAGCCGCGGATCCGGCCACTGCAGGCGCGGGCGTTGACTCCTTCTTCGGGGAAGGACCTGTCAATCCGATCAGAACCAAGACACCGGCAATCAGGGCGAGCAGCAGTTTCCAGAGGTGTTTCATGGTTTCTTTCTCAGCTGGGGTCTGGACCGGCGGCAGTCACCGATCAGTCGCGATACTCATACTTATACTTGCCCGGCATCGGCACCGGATACCGCCCCTCGCTGTCGGCGACCAAGATCGCCGGCGACCCGTCGACGAGGCTGTCCACGCCGGCAGTCAGATCGTCGGCGCAGTTGAGCATCTCGTCATAGGTAACGGGCCTGCCGGTGTGCGCCGCGAACCGACCCATCGCCGTGACCAAGCTCGCCTCCGCGCCCCGTACCGCCTCGTTGTAGGGCTCGTCAGCGATGATTGCCGCCACAAGATGCTCCCACTCGCGGCGGTAGGGATTGGGCTCGGGCTGCTCGGCCGCCCAGAGCACGTTGTCCTTGTCCACCCGCTGATCTTTGAAAATCGCACACTTCGCCGGGGAATGGCCGCTGGTGGAAATGGCAAACGCCCCCTTGGTCCCCTGCCCCCAGAGTCCAAACTTGTTGTCACATCGCTTCATCACCTGGCAGGTGTAGAAGAACCTCGTCCCATCCTCGAACTCGTATTCGACGCCGTAGTTGTCGAAATTCTGGTCGTCGATCTTGCCACGTAACTGCCGGGCGCCGATCGCCACGGCCTTCACGGGCCACGCCCCCTTCATCCAGCAGACCTCGTCGATGTGGTGCACGCAGTAGTCGCTGAAAATGCCGCCGCTGGCCCAGAGAAAGTTATGGAATCGCTTGATCTGCCAGAGCAGCTCGTTCATGCCGTTGGGACCGGGCGCGAGGTCGAGATTGTGCGGAGGGTCGTGCTCACGATAGCCATAGAACGACATCAGTTCGCCCGCCTCGCCATTCCGCAGCCGCTCGAGCAGTTCGATCCGGCGATCACAGTGCCGGCACATCAGGCCCACGCCCACCTTGAGATTCTTCTCGGCGGCCTTCGCGGCTAGTTCGATGACCCGCTTCGTGCTCGGACCATCCACCGACACCGGCTTCTCCATGAAGGTGTGCACGCCCTTCTCGATGGCGTAGGCAAACTGCGGTGCACGAAACGCCGGCGGTGTGGCAAACAACGCGATGTCGCCAGGTCGGAGGCAGTCGATCGCCTGCTTGTAGCCTTCGAAGCCAATAAACATCCGCTCATCAGGCACGTCGATCCGCTCTTTGAACTGCTCGCCGAGCGATCGCTTCACGATATCGACCCGGTCCCGAAACACGTCGGCCATCGCCACGACCTTGATCGGTGCTCCTGGCACCGAGAGCGCATCGACCGCCGCCCCGCCGCCCCGTCCGCCACAGCCGATCAAGGCCACACGGATTTCGTCCGTGCCAGCAGCGTGAACGGCAGGTATCGAAAAACCGGAAAGGAGCGTGCCCGAGAGCGTGGCGGCCCCAGTCGCCTGGGCAACGTTGCCCAGGAACCGGCGGCGGGTCGCGCGGCCACTTACGACACGGCCGTCATGGGCCAGCTCGCGCGAATGGTTTGAATCGGGAGATATTGAGCCGGGAAATGTCATGACAGGTTGGTATCTCGTGGTGAGAGAAGTGCGAGCCAGAACCGCCCGACGATCCGACCGACGATTCTTAGATCCGGTGGCTCGTCTACGATTGTCGCCTGCTGCTGCCAGCCTGTCAAAACCACTCCAAGGCTCGTCACGACCATCTGCCGGAGCCGAAGCTCCGGCAGATGGCAAGACTGCGGACTACTGCCGACCGTCGAGCACCTTCTGCAACGGCGCCCGTTGGGGGTCGCTCTCGATCTTCTTGATGAGGGCCAGACCTGTCAGGAGAATCTCCCGTTGATTCTGCTGGATCGGCGTCAGGCTCGCAGTACCATCGCTGGCGACGAGCGTTTCGATATAGCCGCCCAGGCTGTCGGCCCCCAACGTGTACTCTTTGTAGAGATCGTCGACCGCCTTCTTGAGCGCGTTCCGCATCGCCGGACCGGCCGAATCGATGAGGGCGTCGAGCTGCTTTGGGTCGGTCAGATCGACACCCTCTTCGCGGGCCTTGGTGATTGATCCCTCCAGCGTCTTGCTCGCCACGTCATAGGCCTGCGACTCCAGCGACTCCAGCTGTTTGTCGATGAATGAGCTGGCGTAGCTCTCCGCCTCGCGGGCAATCTGCGGCGGTGCGGCGAGCACCGCCTTTTCGGCCTGATCGATCACCGCCGGCGCCTGGGCTTTGAGCGTATCGCCAAACCGCGCGGCCTCGGCATTGATTTGCGGCTCGATCTGGGCGGCGGCCAACTCGACGATGGTACCCGGATCGGCAAACTCGGTGATCTTCGAGGAGAGCCACCAGAGGTATCCGGAGCCTGCCAGAAGAAGTGCGCCCATGGCCAGACCGGTCATCAGGAGCCGGCGACGACCTTCGGCCACCGTTTGCTCCATGCGGCTATGCAGCCTCATGATCTTCGACTCGAGGACTGGAGAAACATTCGTGGAATCAGACATGGAAAATGCTCCTGAGTGAGGCCAATGGCCTCGGAAATGAATGGGAAATGGATGGATGCCTGTAGATCATGCTCGACAAGGTCATTTCGCCGGAGTTTCGTCGGCGGCCACTGCCTGATCGATCATCATCAGCACGTGATGGATGAACTGCCGCTGCAGCTTCTCCTCCGGTTCCTTGGCCACCTCATCGACAGGAAGCTTTGTCAGCAGCTTTTCGACCCGCTGCCTTTCCTGCATGGCCTTCGCCTCCAGTTCATCGGCAATGCCACCACCTTCCAAGAGCAGCGACGTCCGCAGCTTTTCCTCGATCGCATCGAGCTTCGTTTCGGTCAACTGCGGCAACTGACGTTGGAGGTCTTTCGACACCTTGTCGGTGACTCGCTGCATTCCCGACTCCGACTTCTTGAGCAGGTTGGCCTGCATCCGCTCGGCGAAGCCCTGCGACTCCTGGAGCAGCATCGCTTCGAGCTGCGGCCGAATCTTCTCGAACCGCTGCATCGCCAGATCGCCGTATTCCGGCGCCACCTTCGTGGCGGAATCCATGATCTTCTGGCTGAGCGGCGGCCAGATGGCCTCCACCTTCGACATGAGCGCAGTCTGCAGCTTCGCGGCGGTGAGCTGTCGCTGGAGGGTGCCGTAGAGCTGCCAGCCAAACAGGCCCATCAGTCCGAGGAGCAGCAGCGAACCACCCAGCACCAGCAGCCGAGTCTGCCGCTGAGCCTTGGTGAGTTCATCGAGACGCTGCTCAAGCCCGTCGATCACCTGCTCGAGATTGTTGCGGCCCCCGACGTGGGACTGCCGTTCACCACCACGAGCCACCGATTCATATCCTGCGTTCATGGAATAGGTTCCTGAGGGTACCGGACAGACACGGCCGCCGGTGTGGGCGGAAGACTAGACAACGGTCATGAGAGAAGGATGAGCGCTGGAACCGAGGTCATGCCCGACGCCGGAGTAGTCCGCGTCACGAGACCGTCGCCGCCCCCCCTGCCATCAAAACCCGCCATACTGTGATGGCAACCGGCCGCGTCGTCAAGCAGCCCCCCGCACCACCGGGGCAGCCCGCTGACCACAGTCGGAGTGGAACCACCCCTATGCATCGTGCGGAAGCGATCGAGGCGTTATCGCACTACCCGCGCACCACCGCCGGCGATCTGCTTTTCCACCTCATTGCGGGTGGCCATCGAGGTGTCGCCCGGAGTGGTCGAGGCGAGCGCCCCGTGGGCGGCACCATACTCCACCGCCTTCTGCGGATCGTTGAACTCGAGAAATCCAAACGCAAGTCCGCTCGCGAAGCTGTCACCCCCACCCACCCGGTCGAGAATTTCCAACTCGGGATACTGACGGCTGTCATAAAACTTGCCGTCATGCCAGCAGATCGCACTCCAGTCGTTTTTCGTGGCGGTAATCACGCGCCGGAGCGTCGTCGCCGCCACTTTGAAGTTGGGAAACGTCTTGACGGCCGTCTCGATCATCTTTCGGAAGGCGTCGGTCTCGATCGCACTGATGGCGTGATCGACGCCCGCCACCTCGAAGCCGAGCGAGGCAGTGAAATCCTCTTCGTTGCCGATCATCACGTCGACGTACTTCGCAATCTCGCGGTTCACTTCCTGGGCTTTTGCGAGCCCACCGATGCTCTTCCAGAGGCTGGGGCGGTAATTCAAATCGTACGACACGATCGTGCCGTGCTTCTTGGCGGCCTTCACCGCCTCGACCGTCACGGCGGCCGTGGTCGCCGACAACGCCGCGAAGATGCCGCCGGTGTGAAACCAACGCACGCCGAGAGTGCCGAAGAGATGGTCCCAGTCAACGTCGCCGGGCTTCATCTGGCTGGCAGCCGAATTGCCCCGGTCGGGCACGCCCACCGCGCCGCGGATGCCGAAGCCGCGTTCGGTGAAATTCAGTCCGTTGCGAACGGAACGTCCGATGCCATCATCCGGCTTCCACTGGATGAAGTCGGTGCAGACGCCACCCTGCATGATGAAGTCCTCGATCAGATGCCCGACCTCGTTGTCGACGAAGGCGGTCACGGCGGCGGTTTTCAGCCCGAAACACTTCCGCAGCCCGCGGGCGACGTTGTATTCACCGCCCCCCTCCCAGACCTGAAAATGCCGGGCCGTGCGGATGCGTCCCTCGCCCGGGTCGAGCCTGAGCATGATCTCACCGAGCGAGACCTCATCAAACGTGCAGGAATTCTTCGGCTTGATGGGCAGTGCCATGGCAGTCTCCTCGTTGGGCTTTTGGATCAGGCTTCTGGTCGGGTTGATTCGTCGCAACGCGCTAGGCGGTCGGGAGGGCGTCGAGATCGAAGCCAGCGACGCCGGCCTCGGCGGCGATTTCGTTGAGGGCCTCGACTTCCGCCCGCGAGAAGAGCAGGCCGCCGGCTGCATCACTCCGCGCTGCAGCCTGCGCTTCGAGCTGGCCCGGCAGCATGCACTGTTCGTTGCCGTGGCCGAGAATGTCGGCCAGCACGGCCTGCACGTTCGCCTGCTGGCTGCGGCCGCCGGCAAAGGCACCACCTGAGACCGCGTCGGGGTGGATCACCTGGAAGAAAAAGGCGCATGTCTGCTTTTCGCCCGCCACCTTCGCCCGGCTGCGGATCGTGGGAATCGAGCCACCGATGAAGGCCGCCACGATCTCGTTGATCAACGACAGGCCGTACCCCTTGTGATCGCCAAAAGGAATCAGCGACACGGCCTTGTCGGGATCGGTCGTCGGCTTGCCATCCTTGTCGACGGCGGCATTGGGAGGCAGCGGCTTGCCCTCCCGTTTGAGTTGCTGGACCCGCCCCATCGCGATCACCGAGGTCGCCCAATCGATCACGATCGGATAGCCGACCGCGTCACTGGCGGGAAAACCCCACGAATGCGGATTTGTGCCGAGCGTGGGAAACACGCCGCGAAACGGCACCACCTCGGCAAGCGACGCGGTGCAGTTGGTGTAGGCGATGTAGCCCTTCTTCGCGGCCTCCATCACATACCCGCCGCCCCACAGGTAATGAAAGGCGTTGTCGACCGATACCGTCCCGGTGCCATGCTTGTCCGCGAGCCTCATGCAGGTCTCGATCGCCTCCCAGGCCACCGCCTGTCCGAGCTTCTTCCCGGCGTCCCACACCTCGGCCGCGTCGAACCGGCTGGGAAGCTTTCTGATCACTGCCTGCGGCACGCAGCCGTCTGCCTTCGAGCCGAAAAGCTCGTCGAGGTGCAGCGCCTTGATGGCATTGTGGGTGCGGATGCCGTGCCGGGTGGCCGACGAGGCAAGGCGCGCCGCGTGACCGGCTTCGATGGCGTCAAAACCGCGATGCTGGTAGACGGCGCGAACGAGTGCTTCGTGCGCAGCGACCGGGACGACGAAGAACGTTTCCGACATGGGTCTGGCTGGTCCTTTCCTTGGGGCCTCGATTCTTCAGGCCCGAATCCTTGGGAGGTTTGGCTCGCTCGTCCGCTCTGGCGTGGTCAGACCACCTTTTTCACAGGCACTGTCGGATTGACCTGCGCCAGCGGCGGTTCCCCGCGCATGGCCCGGATGAGATTCGTGACCGCCGCCATCGCCTGCCGCTGCACGCTCTCGAACGTCCGCGAACCGACGTGGGGCGTGACGACGCAGTTGGGCAGCTTCGTGAGCGGGTGGTCGGCCCGCGGCGGCTCCTCGTCGAGCACGTCGGTGCCGTAACCGCGAACACGCCCCGATGCGAGCGCTGCGGCCATGTCGGCGGTATTGACGATCTCGCCACGGGCGCAATTCAGGATGATCACGCCCGGCTTCATCTTCTGAATCGTCTCCGCCCGGATCAGGTCACGGGTTTCCGGGGTCAGATTCGTATGGAGCGAGATGTAATCGGCCTTCGCGAAAAGGTCGTCGAGCGTCGCGGCCCGCTCGATGGCGTGCTCGGCCGCAAACTTTTCGTCCCAGTAGATGTCATACCCAACCGGCCGCATGCCGAATGCCTTTGCTCGGATGGCCACCTCCTTGCCGATCCGTCCCATGCCCGCGATGCCGATCGTCTTGTCGAGCAGTTCATGGCCCGTCTGCCGCTTCCAGCCGCCGGAACGGGTGGAGTCGGTGTGGAACAGCAGGTTCTTCTCGAGCGACAGCAGCAGCAGGAACGTGTGTTCCGCCACGGTGGTGTGATTGACGCCGGGCGTGAAGAGCAGCGGGATGCCCAATTCGGTGCAGGCAGCCACGTCGATCTTGTCGACGCCAATGCCATACTTGCTCAACACCTTGAGCCGCGGCGCGGCCTTTTCGAGCACGGCGCGGGTGATCGCGTCGTCGCCGCAGATGTAGCCATCGATGTCGCCCACGGCGGAGAGCGTGTCGGCCTCGGAGAGCGGTCCGCGGGCGGTGACGATCTCCCAGCCCGTGGCGGCGAGCGCCGCGTGATGCTCGCCTGGCGTGTCCTGGAACGACGTGGTCGTGAGAAGAATGCGTGGTGTCATCTGTGCTGGAAACATCGTTGGGTGTCGTGAGTCGATTGCCGAAAAACTAACGCCAGCCGAAAAAAACTGCAATCAATCCCGAGGGCCACGGCAGCCCCGTTGGCATTCGTTCTGAAAAAAAGATGATTGACGCCTTGTTCGATTCCGTGTCGCCTCCGCACAAGGATTCCCAACCGTGGCCACTCCCATCAGGATTCTTGTCGTCGGCTGCGGCCACATGGGCACGTCCCACGCCAAGGCCTATCACACCCTGCCAGAGTTCGAGATCGTCGGCGTCGTCTCACGCGGGGAGGCATCCCGCCGCAAACTGCTCACGGCCGTCGGCGGCGACTACCCACAGTTCAGCGACTTCGCTGAGGCGCTCGCCGCAACCAAGCCCGATGCCGTCTCGATCAACACCTACCCCGACACCCACGCCGCATACGCGGCGCAGGCCTTCGCCGCCGGCTGCCACGTGTTTCTCGAAAAACCGGTGGCGGTGACCGTGACGGAGGCGGAGGCGGTCGTCCGCGCAGCGAAGTCGGCAGGCAAGAAACTCGTCGTCGGCTACATCCTGCGGGTCCACCCCACCTGGGCCCGATTCATCGAGGTGGCGCAAACGCTCGGGAAGCCGCTCGTGATGCGGATGAACCTCAACCAGCAGTCCTCCGGCGACGCCTGGCAGACGCACAAGTCGCTGATGAACTCGATGTCGCCGATCGTCGACTGCGGCGTGCACTACGTCGACGTCATGTGCCTGATGACGAGATCCCGTCCAATCCGCGTGAGCGCCATCGGCGCCCGCCTCACGGAGGAACTCAAACCCGGTATGTACAATTACGGCCAGTTGCAGGTGACGTTTGCCGATGGTTCCGTCGGCTGGTACGAGGCGGGCTGGGGCCCGATGATGAGCGACGTCGCCTACTTCGTGAAGGACGTCATCGGTCCGCGGGGTTGCGTGAGCATCGCTGGCGTCAAGGACGGCGACAACGCCAGCGACGACGTCGAGGGCCACACACAGGCCTCGCTGCTGCGATTGCACCACGGCGAACTGAAGCCCGACGGATCGTTCGCCAAGGCCAACGAACTCATCGCCTGCGCCGGCGAGCCCGACCACGATGGCCTCTGCCTGCTCGAACAGAAGATGTTTCTTGATGCGATCGTGAACGACCGCGATCTCTCCGACCACATGGCGGATGCCGTCAACAGCCTCCGCATCGTGCTGGCCGCCGACGAGTCATTCCGCACGGGCCGCACCGTCGAACTGCCGGAATGACCGCTGTGCCTAAAGCGGATCGAGAGCGCATCTTAGAGAGCTGCAGCGACGATTTGGTAGACCTGGAGAGGCAGGCGAGGGGGTCGGCGGAAGCTCGAGGAGCGTTGGGCCGCCGCGGCCCCCGCGACGAGACTTTTGCCGCCCCCGAAGCCGGTGCTACACCTCAGTCAGACGCGCTCGCGCCGTCTCGGGGCGATTCACGGTGCGGACCTCGGACGGATCCCAAAGTCACTTTTTCCAAGCCTGGCAGGTCTCCCAGGCGACCCGCTGCAGGTAGGCCGCTTCGTCGGCCGTGACGCCAGTCGGGGCGTAGTCGTTCCCCACCGGGGTTTCCCCAAAGATGGTGGCAAACACCACGGCCGTGGTGAGGTAGGTGCCATGGATGCTCGGGTGTTCCCGGTCGGGGGCATAGAGGTCGATCTCGGGCCGTTCTTTGATCGATCGCTGCCAGGCCAGCCCTGCTGGGGCGACCTCGACCTTGAGTTCCTCGGCGGCGTCCCGATGGGCCTGGGCGATCTCATCGCTGCTGATCCATCCCAGCCGCTCATACGACCAGGCCATCAGAAGAATAGGCCGCCCCTTGTGGCCGCGGATCTCGTTCACGAAGGTCCGCGCATACTCGCGAAAGCTCGCGACGGTCGTCTCCGGGATGTCCTCCTGAAGGACGACGACGTCGTTGTTTCCTGAGGCTATCGCGGGCCTCGTCTCCGGCTTCTCCCACAACTTCTTGAGCGGAGCGCCCCCCTGCGTCACTTTGCTCGTCTCGATGGCGATCGCGGGCGAGGCCGCCGCGGCCATTTTGTCGAGGTGATGGTAGAGCCCGTTGTGCCAATAGGTCAGGCTGTTGCCGATGAACAGAATCCGCTGCGGCGCCGGTGCCGCAGCGATGAACGCCACCGCCAAGAGGATCAACAGCATTCGCACGATCATGGTTGCCATCCTTCGTGTTGAAAATGTGACCGCTTCTCGCAGGCTCAAACAGCCGGCCGGGCAGCCGACTACGAGAGATTGTCGACCTCGAACCCCTTGCGATAGCGACGCCGCAGCAGGGCATCGGCCTGATCGTGGTTGGGGATCGTCATTGCCTCGGCCTGCCAGCGAAGCTCGTTGCCGGGAAACCGGTTGGCGATCGTGCCGAGCAGCACGGCCTCGGTGAGCGGGCCGCCATAGCTGAAATCGCAGGTGGTCGGCTTCCCTCCCAGGCAGGCATCGACGAACAGATGATAGTGGTCACCGTTGGGAGCGGCCTCGATCGGCGTGGCGGCGAAGGCCTTTGCCGGGAGCAGCTGCGGCATGCCCACATGTGGCAACAGCAGAAACCCCTTCTCGCCAACGAACATCGACCCCTGATCGGGCAGCGCCTGGCGGTTGCCGTCAGCTCCTTCGAGCGGCCAGGCTGCGCTGTCGGGCATTTTTCCGCCGTCGCTCCAGGTGAGCGTGAAGCCGTCGGTGGTGAACGCCGTGCTGGGAAACGTGAACCGGGTCTGGTTCTGCATGCCGAAGGAGCGTTTCGGGGCGGCCGAACTGTTGGAGAGCAACGTGGTCGGCGCAGTGAGCTTCAGTGCCGTAAAGACCGGGTCGAGGATGTGGATTGCCATGTCGCCCATCGTGCCGCCGCCGAAGTCGTACCAACGACGCCAGTTGGCCGGATGGTATTGCCCATCCGAATAGGGAATTTCCTGCGCCGTTCCCAGCCAGAGGTTCCAGTCGAGCGTGGCGGGCACGGCCGAAGGGGCCGGATCGCCGCCGTCGTAGCCCCAGGTCTTGCTGCTCCAGGAATGGGCCTCGCGCACCTTCCCGATGATGCCGCTCTGAACGAGCTTTACGGCGGTGCGGTAGGGCGTGGTGGAATGAATCTGCGTGCCCATCTGCGTGACGAGGCCGGTCTTCTCAGCCACCACACGCAGCTGCCGCGATTCGTGCACATCGTGCGTCAGCGGCTTCTGGCAATAGACGTGCTTGCCGCAGTTGAGCGCCGTCATTGCCGCGGCCGCATGGGTGTGATCGGGCGTCGCGATATTGACGGCATCGATCTGCCCGGCCATCTCGTCGAACATCCGCCGGAAATCGGCGAACGTCTTGGCTTTTCCATGCTTGGCCACCGCGCCGCCGAGATTATTGCTGTCGACATCGCACAGCGCCACCACATCAACCGCCGGATGGGAACTGAGCGACTCCAGATCGGAGGCTCCCATGCCCCCCACTCCAATGCTCGCCAGTCGCAACCGCCTGCCGCTGGCGGTCTGCGCCAGCAGAGCCGGAAGCGTGAGCGAATGCAGAGCGGCCCCGCAGGCGGCGGTGCTGAGCAGGAACGAACGCCGCGAAAAGGAGGGGCTGTCCATGGCAACTTTCATGCGTGAGTCTCCGGGTGCACTATCACGTTTCATCGGGCGCCGACGACGCTCCGAACTGGGGCTGGTATCCTTATTCCCGCATCACCCTACCCGATTATCCCGCCCCGCTGCCACGCGGATACAGCACAGGGGCCGGGGAAGCGTCGACGGACGGCGATCGCAGGGGAATAGCGGGGAAAACGGAGGACAACTCATGACAGAACAGGGCATCGTCAGAGGGCGGCGGCTCCGCGGTCAAACGCTGCTCGTCGTTTGCTGGGCAGCGATCGTCGCCTGGCTGGCCAGCGCGCCGTCGGGATGGGGTGAGGCTGCAGAACCAGAAGGCCGCGCCTCCAAGCCAAACGTCGTCATCTTCATTGCCGACGACCTCTCCTGGCACGATGTTGCCTGTTTCGGTGGGCCCACCTCGGCCCGCACTCCGAATCTCGACCAATTCGCCCGTGAGGGGATGAAGCTGACCGGATTTTTCTCCCCCGCCTCCGTCTGCTCGCCGACGCGGCAGGCGCTCCTCACCGGCCTCTATCCGGTTCGCAACGGCGCCTATCCCAATCATGCCGTGGTGCGGCCCGGTACCAAGAGCCTGCCAACCCATCTGGGCAGCCTCGGCTATCGCACCGCGGTGGTCGGCAAGCAGCATTACGGCCCGGCAGCCAGCTATCCCTTCGATGAGGAACTGTCGCTTCGGGACGAATCCAATGGCGGCGACAGGCTGCCGCTGAAACAGATGGAACAGTTCGTGCGGGCGGATCGCGATCGGCCCTTCTGCCTGTACATCGCCACGAAGGAACCGCATGCGCCACACACGCTCGGTGATCAGTCGGCCTACGATCCCGACACGCTGACCGTGCCCCCCTATCTCGTCGACACCCCCGAGACCCGCCGTGGCCTGGCGGCCTACTATGCCGAGGTGACCTGCATGGACAAGCAGTTCGGCGACGTGCTGCGGATGCTCGCCGACACCGGCCACGCCGACGACGACACATTGGTGTTCTTTCTCAGCGAACAGGGCAATTCGCTGCCGCACGGCAAGTGGACCTGCTACGACGTCGGCATCAGAGTGGCGGCGATCGCGCGGTGGCCGGGGGTGATTTCACCCGGAACGGAAAACCGGGCACTCGTTCAATATGTCGATCTTGCGCCGACGCTCCTGGCAGCCGCGGGAGCCGATCCGGCCGCCATCGACACCGGCTGCCCCGATGCCCATGGGTCACGGGGGTTTGACGGCCGAAGTTTCCTCGACGTGCTGAATGGAAAGAGCCAGACCTTGCGGGAGGTGATCTTCGCCGAACATACCGGCCGGGGGATCAACCGCGGCCCCGAGGCCTACGGCACCCGCGCCGTCCGCGACAGTCGCTACAAGCTGATCGTGAACCTCGAACCGGACGCAGAGTTTGCGGGGGGCGCCATCGGTGGCAAGGCGTTTCACTCGTGGCAGCAGAAGGCCGCGGCAGGAGATGCCTTCGCCAGCACACAGGTGGCCCGCTATCTTCGCCGACCGGCGACGGAGCTCTACGATCTGGAGACCGATCCCTGGGAGCTGACCGACCTCGCCGACCAGCCGGCTCACGCCGCCACGATTCAACGGTTGCGTGGGCACCTCGAAACATGGATGACACAGCAGGGAGATCGGGGCGACGCCACGGAGCGCGAGGCCCATCTCCATCAGAAGCGAAACAACCGCACACAGGAGTGAAATAAGACCATGCCTTTGCCAATGCGGATGATGGCGGCCTTTCTGGCTATTGCCAGTGTGATCGGCGGTGCCGGCCTGGTGAACGATGCCCAAGCGGCCGAGGCACCGATCCGCGTCGTGGTCTGGGACGAGCAGCAGCCCTCGCAGAAGGAGGCCTACGACAACTTCCTCGGCAACTGCATCGCCGACCATCTGCGGGCCCAGCCGGGGTTTGAGGTGCGGTCGCTCAGCATCAAGGACGCCGAGCAGGGGTTGTCCACCGAGATCCTGGATTTCGCCGAGGTGATGTTCTGGTGGGGCCATGTGCGGCAGGCCGATGTGAAACCGGAGGTGGGGAAGGCGATCGTGGAGCGGGTAAAGGCGGGCCGACTGACGCTGGTGGCCCTCCACTCGGCGCACTGGTCGACTCCCTTCATCGAGGCGATGAACGAGCGGTCTAGGCTTGATCTCCAGCGCGAGTGGGCCGATCTGCCGGCCGGGATGCTGAGCGTCGAGGAGGTGCCGGCACAGCTCTACAAGGCTCCGAGACGCGACGCCCGGCTGACGCCCACCACCGACGTGCAGAAGTTTCCGGACGGCCGCGTGTCGGTGAAGCTCCATTTGCCCAACTGCTGCTTCCCGGGCTACCGCACCGATGGCAAGCCGAGCCACCTGCGGGTGCTCGACGCCAGCCATCCGCTCACCGCCGGCCTGCCCACCACGTTTTCACTGCCGCGGACGGAGATGTACGACGAGCCGTTCCATGTGCCGGCTCCCGATCGCGTGCTGGTGGAGGAATGCTGGGAACCGGGCGAATGGTTCCGCAGCGTGATGGTCTGGGAACTGGGCCAGGGCCGCGTTGTCTACATCCGCCCCGGACACGAAACATTCCCGATCTTCAAAGACCAGAACATGCTGCGTCTGATCGAGAACGCGGCCCGGTTTGGCAGGCCGAATTCACGCTGAAATGGGGTCGTGAAGGAGACACGCACACCGCACGGTCGAACGCCCGCTCCTACCGCACCATGCAGGGCTTCTTGTGGTCAAACTTCCAGCCGGGGATCAGGAACTGCATGGCGACGGCGTCATCGCGTGAGCCGGTGGGGAGCGTGAGGTAGAGCTGGTGGGCGGCCTCGAGCTGGGCCGGATCGATCTCGACGCCAAGGCCCGGCTTCTCGGGAACGGCGATCATGCCGCCCCTGATCTGAAGCGGCTCCCTGGTAAGACGCTGCCCTTCCTGCCAGATCCAATGGGTGTCCATGGCGGTCACATTCCCCGGCGCGGCGGCACCGACATGCGTGAACATCGCGAGCGAGATGTCAAAGTGGTTGTTGGAGTGCGAGCCCCAGGTGAGCCCGTGCTGCTCGCAGACCTGCGCGACCTTCACCGACCCCCGCATCGTCCAAAAGTGCGGGTCGGCGAGCGGGATGTCCACGGCCTCGAGTTTCAGGCTGTGCCCAAACTGCCGCCAGTCGGTAGCCACCATGTTCGTGGCGGTCCGTAGTCCGGTCGCCTGCTTGAATTCCGCCATGATCTCCCGCCCGGAGAAGCCGTCTTCGGCACCGCACGGATCTTCGGCGTAGGCGAGCACACCCTGGAGGTTTTGGCACACCTCGATGGCTTCCTTGAGACGCCAGGCGCCGTTGGGATCGAGGGTGATGCGGGCCTTCGGAAAGCGTGTGGCGAGGGCACGCACGGCCTCGATTTCTCGGGTGGCGCTGAGCACGCCCCCCTTGAGCTTGAAATCCTGGAAGCCGAATCGTTCCTGGGCGGCCTCGGCCTGACGGACGATGCTCTCGGGCGTGAGGGCCTCTTCATTGCGGAGGCGATGCCAGGCGTGCGGAGAGCTCGCTTCGTCGCGATACCCCAGCGTCGTCCGACGCCGGTCGCCGATGAAGAACAGATAGCCGAGCATCTCGACCTCGGACCGCTGCTGGCCCGTGCCGAGCAGGGCCGCGACTGGCTTGTTGAGATGTTGGCCGAGCAGATCGAGAAGCGCAGACTCGAGGCCAGTGACGGCATGAATCGTCACGCGGAGGTCGAAGGTCTGCAGGCCACGTCCGCCGGCATCGCGATCCGAGAAGGCGTCGCCGACGGCCGCGAGCAGGTGCTCGTAGCGGCCGATCTCCTGCCCGATGAGAAAAGGAGCGGCGTCTTCGACCGTCTGCCGGATCTTCTCACCGCCGGGCACCTCGCCGAGACCGGTGTGGCCGGAGCTATCCGTGATCAGGACGATATTGCGGGTGAAGAAGGGACCGTGCGCCCCGCTCAGGTTGAGCAGCATGCTGTCGTGACCGGCGACCGGCACGACGCGAATCGACTCGATGATGGGGGTCATTATCTGAAAGAACGCTCGTGCGTCGCTTGGGGTTTGGTGCGGACGAAGAAGACCAGGCCCGCCGCAAGGACACTCGTCACAGCGAGACCGTAGAGACCGCCTTGGATCGACCCGGTCTGCTGCTTGAGCACGCCAAAGGTATAGGGGGCCACGAAGCCGCCGAGATTGCCCAGCGAATTGATCAGCGCAATCGCCACCGCGGAGACCCGGGCGTCGAAGTAGCCCTGCGGAATGGGCCAGAAGAGCGAGGCTGCCGACTTAAATCCGAGGGCGGCAAAACAGATCGCGATGAACGCAAAGAGCGGACCGCCAACCGTCGCGAGCAACATGCCCACTCCTGCGATCAGGAGGGCTCCGGCGACCCAGGCCTGCTGATTCTTCCAGCGGGCCGCGCCCGCCGCGGCGAGATACATCCCGAAGATGGAAATGATCCAGGGCAGCGAATTCAGACACCCGACCTGCATGTCGCTGAGCGTTCCCATCGACCGAATGATCGTCGGGAGCCAGAAGGTCGCCGCGTAGATGGTCAACTGGATGGCGAAGTAGATCAGGCAGAAGAGCGCGAGCTGCAGGGCGCTCTTCAGGATTTCACTGAACTCCGGCCGCTGCCTGACGGCCTGGGCCTCCGCCTGGAGCGTGTCGGTCAGGGCGAGCCGCTCACTTTCGGAGAGCCAGCGGGCATCGCCGGGGGTCGAATCGAGCCAGAACCAGGTGAAGGCGGCCAGAACGACCGAGACAGCGCCTTCAGCCACGATCATGAACTGCCAGCCTTTGAGTCCGTAGGGCTCGAACTGCAGCAGATAGCCGGAGAGCGGCCCGGAGATGATCGACGCGATCGCAGACCCACTCAGAAACAGGGCGATCGCCTTGCCCCGTTCGGAGGAAGGCAGCCAGCGGGTGAAATAGTAGATCACGCCGGGAAAGAAGCCGGCTTCAGCGGCGCCGAGGAAGAAGCGAAGCCAATAAAACTCCTGGGCGGTATGCACGAAGGCCATGCAGGTCGCGAAGGCACCCCAGAGCAGGGCGATAATCGCCAGCCAGCGTCGTGCCCCGAGCCACTGCAGCATCATGTTCGAAGGCACCTCGAACACGGCGTAGCCGATGAAGAACAGGCCGGCCCCGAAGCCGAAAGCCTGGTCGTTCAGGCCGAGGTCGAGAGTCAGGTGCTCCTTGATGAAGCTGATGTTCACCCGGTCCACGTAGTTCACGATGAACATTACGATGAACAACGGCAGGATCCGCCACTTGACCTTCGAGACCGCGGCACGCAGGGAATCGTTCGGTGTCTGGGCCGCGTCGTGCATGGTTTCTGCTTAGGAAAGGCTGGGGAACCCAAGGGCTCGGAGGCCACGAGGGCCTACCGCTCACGAATGCCCCGCGGATCAAGGATGAACCGCGGGCGGACGAAAATCACTTCACCCCCGCCTTGGCGATCAGCGCCGCGAGCTGCTCCACTTCGGCGGGCTTGAGGTCGGTCAGCGGCGGGCGGACCGGGCCTCCATCGTGGCCGACGATCCGGGCACCAGCCTTGATGATGCTCACGGCATAGCCGGCGCTCTTGTTGCGGATCTCAAGGTACGGCAGGAAGAACGTGTCGAGCAGGCGGTTCTGCGTGGCCACGTCGTCCTTCGCAACGGCATGGTAGAAATCCATCGCGGTCTGCGGAATGAAGTTGAAGACCGCCGACGAGTAGACGGGCACGCCCATGGCTTTGTACGGGGCTGCGTAGACTTCCGCGGTCGGCAGTCCGCCCAGATAACTAAACCGGTCGCCCATGCGGCGGCGGATCGAGACCATCAGTTCGATGTCACCGAGACCGTCCTTGTAGCCGATGAGGTTGGGGTTGTTTTCGGCAAGCTTTTCCAGATGGTGGGGCTGCAGCCGGCAGACGTTTCGGTTGTAGACCACGACTCCCAGTCTGACCGACTTGCAGACCTGGTCGACGTGCGCCGCGACACCGTCCTGATTCGTTTCGGTCAGGTAGTGCGGGAGCAGCAGGATGCCCTTGGCACCGAGCCTCTCGGCTTCTTGCGCGTATTGGATCGCGACGCGGGTCGGGCCGCCGGCACCGGCGAGGATCGGCACGAGGCCGTCGCAGGTGTCGACCGCGGTCTTGATGATTGAGGAGTATTCACCCGGCTCGAGCGAGAAGAATTCCCCCGTGCCGCCCGCGGCGAAGAGCGCCGACGCGCCAAAAGGCGCCAGCCACTGCAGGCGTTTGGCATAACCGCTGGGATTGAAGTCGCCGTTGGCGACGAAATCGGTGATCGGGAACGACAGGAGGCCCGCCGAAAGGATTTTCTGGAGTTCGAGAGGAGACATGGAGTGTTGTGGAAGGGGGCTGGTTGGGCCCAAGTGATGAGAGAGCTCTAGACGGCGCCAGTTTGGCGAACGCCGTTGACGAGACGCGAAATGCCCAGCGGGTTCGACCCCTGAAGCTCGGCAGGGAGCGCGGCGTCGGGGAAGTTTTGATAGCAGACGAGTCGTGTGAATCGGTAGATGGCATTGGAGCCCACGGACGTGGTGCGACCATCCGAGAGCGACGGGTAGGGGCCGCCGTGCACGATGGCGTGCGACACTTCCACGCCGGTCGGAAAGCCGTTGACGACGACGCGACCGGCGATGGCCTCAAGCTGCGCGATCAGGGCAGCGTTTGCGATAAGCTCCGCGTCGGTCGCATGGATCGTTGCCGTCAGACTGCCATGAAGGGCGGTGACGACCTGCTCACGCTCGCGTGCATTCGCGCACCAGATGACGAGCGACGAGGGACCAAAAATCTCCTCCTGGAGACTGGCGTCTGCGACAAACGTCTTCGCGTCGGCCGCGAAGAGCGCGGGCGTCGCGCGGTTGGGCTGGCCACTCGCCGGGCCGCGAGCCAGCACCTTCACGCCGGCATGGCTGGTGCGGGCAGCAACCCCGTCCGTATAGGCCTTGTGGATGCCGGCGGTGAGCATCGTGCCCTCTGCCGCTTCGGTGAAAAGCTGGCTGAGCTTCGTCACAAAGGACTCAGCGGCGGCGGTTCGCTCGAGAATGACAAGGCCCGGCTGCGTGCAGAACTGGCCGACGCCGAGGGTGCAGGAGCCGACTAGGCCCGTGGCGATGGCGTCGCCCCGCGAGGCGAGCGCACCTTCCAGGAGCACGACCGGATTGACGCTGCTCATCTCCGCATAGACAGGAATCGGCACCGCCCGTGCCGCGGCGGTGTCCATGAGGGCACGCCCGCCCGCACGGGATCCCGTGAAACCGATGGCGCGAAGGACGGGGTGCTTGGCGAGCTGCTGCCCAATGATGCGGCCGCTCCCCATCAGCATGGAAAACGTCCCTTCCGGTAGGCCGCTGGCGCGGACGGCATCCACGACCAGCCCGCCCATGATCTCGGCCGTGCCACAGTGTGCATGATGGGCCATGACGATGACCGGACAGCCGGCCGCGAAGGCCGAGGCCGTGTCACCGCCTGCGACGGAGTAGGCAAACGGAAAATTGCTGGCGCAGAACACGGCGACCGGCCCGAGCGGGCGGAGCATCGAACGATGGTCGGGCTTCGGCAGCGGCTTGCGGTCAGGATTGGCCGTCTCGATGCGGGCGTCGATCCAATCGCCCGCCTCGACCAGATCAGCGAAGAGCCGAAGTTGGCCGATCGTGCGGCCGATCTCGCCCTGGCAGCGGGCCTCAGGGAGCGCCGTCTCTTGCGTCGCGCGAGCGACGAGATCTGGCGTGGCAGCTTCGATGCGGCTGGCAATCGCACGGAGGAATGCGGCCTTCTGCTTGCCGCCGAGCGCAGCCAAGACCGGGGCAGCGGCCTGGGCCAGGCTACAGGCCTGTTCGACATCGGCAGAGGTCGCCTGGAAGAAGTCGGTCGGCAATTCGGTCGCGGTGGCGGGATTGACGCACCGCTGGGAGGGGCCGGTCGACTGGCTGCGTGCAAATCCGATGAACGACTGGCCGGAAAGGGGCTGCATGGTGAGAGGCATTCAGGAAGGGGAATCCGGATGGGGGACGCGATTCGCCAAAGGCGATCGTAATAGCATACAAATTACTTGGAAACTGGCTTGCTTGGGGGGCGGCTCGCGGACTTTGCGCTCGCTCTCTCCGAAAGCGTCGCCAACGCCCGTAGGTGCGGCATTGATTTCGTGGCTGCCGAAGCGATCTGGCGGGACGACATGCTGTGCACTCATCCCGCCACCATCTGCAAGGAAACCTCTGATGGCTCACCTCTTCTTCTTTCTGGCTACGGTGGCTGCCAGCCTGCTCTGGACGGCCGCCTTCACCGCCGCTGCGGCCCGCGCGAAAACCTTTGGGTGGCTGCTGCGGATCATCGCGGTCGCGATTCCACTCTTTGCCTGGCTTCCCTGGCTGGCTCTCACGGCATGGCTCGCCTTTGGTCGTAACCTCCCGACCAACTGGTTTGGCCCCACGCTCACCGCCTTCCTCTCGACCCTGATCGGTGGCCTGTGGATCGTGAGTGCCGGCCTGTCGGCCCGCGGGCGCGCGGCCCTGGGCCACTGGTCGATCCCAGGACTCGCGGCTGGGTGTGGTGCGGCTCTGCTTGCGGCCGGCACGGCGATCGCCGCACTCGAACACGATCTTGAACGGTGGGCCAACGGCCTGCGGGCTGAAGCTACCGGGATGATGGCGTCGGTCGTGCCGCCGCCGCTCTCCACCGATGCGAATGCCGCCACGCTCTACCGGGAAGCCATGTGGCTTTCCAAAACAGCCTTCGCCATTCCGTCGAAGCAAGTCCTGCCGCTGTTCGGGGAAAATCCGCTTCCCGTTGCCAGCGAGGAAGTGGGCGATGTGCTCAAGCGACAGGCTCCGCTCCTCGATCTGATCCGTCGCGGCACAGAACGGGCGGAATGCCGATTCGACCGGGACTGGAGCCGAGTAACGATCTCGACATTGCTGCCGGAAACGCAGGAAATGAGAGAATTGGCCAGACTTCTCGCACTCTCCGCCCGCCGGCAGGCGGTCGACGGCCATCCGGCGGAGGCGATTGCCGACGTGGAACGTCTGGGCAGGATGGCACAACACTCGGCCCGAGAACCATTTTTGGTTTGCAGCTTCGTGGGAATAGCCCTCGACAGCATCGCCCTCGCCGCGCTCGCCGAGGTGCTCCCACACGTGACCCACGCCGACCAACTCGAAGCCATCGACCCACTCGGCTTCTCTCAGGCCACTGAATTACGACATGCTGCCAACAACTCCCTGGTGTGTGAGGAGGCGATGTTTCTCAACACGGCAGCAGAACTCGCCGAAAAACGCATCCGTTTGTCGACACTGGGGAGAGATATTGTGGGGATACAATCGGGGATACCGACGCCTCTGGGCACGCTCCCGAACCTCGGACACTGGCTCGATCCTCTCTACCGCACCTTCATGCTCCGGTCCGACATCGACGATTTCCGTACCCGCTTCGAACGGTTCGCCCATGGTTTTTCAGGGTGGTTGTACGAGCGACGCGATCCCGACGCTCGTCGCCGACATCTTGAGGAGTTAACCGATCTCGACGGTGCCGGCCTCTATGCAAAGCTGTTCATGCCGGCATTTTCCCAGATGAACACGGCCGCCTGGCGAAGCGAGGCACGTCGCAACATTGCCGGCGTGCTGCTCGCCGCCACCCGGTATCGGCTGGCCACCGGAGCCCTGCCCGAGTCACTCGAGTCGCTCGTGCCGGACTATCTGCCATCCGCGCCTGCTGATGTCTTCGCCCAAGACAACGCCACGCTCAAGCTCGTCATGACAGACAGTGCCTGGACGGTCTATTCGATCGGCAACAACGGCCGCGACGACGGTGGCCCGCAGCCCGACGGCAGCGAACCATTCGAAGGCAGAGACGATATCGGCCTCAGCATGAAGCGGTAAAGGGGGCAATCGGCACGGCGTACCATTCCCCCGGGGTCGAACGACCATTCTTCATGTCGTTGCGAACCTGCTGCTGACCGATCTATGCTTCTGGCAGTCTGGCTGCAACGAAACACGCCGTGATCAGACCGTCGCCAAAGCATCTCCCTGAGGATCCCTGCCATGCCCAGCCCCACGGCCAAGTCGCCGCCTTCGTGGCCTCGCCGCATCGCCCTGCTGGCAGCCCTGCTCGTCGCCATCGCGGCACCCACGGCATGGTACTTCTGGCCGCAGGAGAACCGGGTGGCCGAAACGGCGGCGATCGCCACGAAGCTGCTCGACGAAGGGGGCACGCCCGACAAGCAGGCGATCAGGCAACTCATGCACAACATCGACCACATGCCGCGAAGCCAGCTGGCCAAGGTCTGGCAGACGCTTGTCCGGGACTGGATGAAGGTGCGACAGGAGTCGATGGAACGCTACTTCAGTGTTCCCGAGGACGAGAAGCCGGAACTGCTCGACGCCGAGATCGCCCGACTCCAGGCCCTGCCGGAATTGATTACCGCTCTCAATCCAGACGCCGATCCCAACAAGCCTCCGCGGATACCGCGGCAACGCCGGCGACCAAAGAAGGGAGACGAAGCCGCCAAGAAGGCAGAGGAGCAGCGGGTCGCCATGAACGAGCAGTACGAAGAAGCAATCCTCGCCCGGGCCAAAGCCCGTGGCGTGCCACTGCCAATCTTTCGCTGAAGCCGTTCGCCCGCCGAAACCGGTCGCCTCAACCTTTTGCCCGCTCGACCGATGACTCGAATGAAAGCCCGGAGAGCGGTGGCCGGCGCTGAGGATGAATGATTTGTGGCCTCCCGGCCCGAGGGGACAACCAAGATTCCCCTCTACCGCGGGGACGCATAGACTCAGGGGCCGAGCAGTCGTCTGTTCCGCCTTCCTGCTGCCGGATAGATTGCCATGATCCGGTTGCCTCCCTCGAGACAGAAAGCATCAGCCATGAGACCTTCTTTCTTCGGCAGCGACACGACATCTCCATCGCAGTTCGCCAGACTCTTTGTCAACGGGCAGAGCCGTCGTGTTCGCCCAGCATTCACACTCGTGGAACTGCTGGTGGTGATCTCCATCATCGGCCTGCTTCTCGGGATGCTGCTGCCGGCAGTGCAGAGCGTGCGGGAGGCGGCCCGCCGCACCGAATGCAAATCCAATCTCAAGAACGTCGGGCTGGCGATGATCATGTTTCTCGATCGGAAAACCCGGGGCACGTTTCCCGACGCCGCGATCCTGCCGAGCGAGGAACTGATGCTCTTCAATCTTTCGTCCACCCCGCCTCGGCCGATCAAGCCAAGCATTGCCTCGTTTCTCGGCCCCTTTTCAGAGAACAACCGCAACATTTTCAAGTGCCCCTCCGACAATAGCTACTTCCAGCGATCCACGATCTACCTCGACTCGCTGAAAACAAGGCTTGCGACGGTGGGCCGCTCGCTGAGCGACGCCCCGGCCGAATACCAGACGCTCCCCTACGAGGGGAGCAGCTACGAATATCCGTCTCGGCGACTGGCCGACAAAACCCGTGAGCAGGTTCTCGGATCCAGCCGTTCCACAGGGGCCTCCAGCAAGACCTGGGTCATGTACGAATACGAGGCCTTCCATGGCGGGGGCGGGTACTTCGACAACAGTGATGCCGGCAATGGCTTCGACAGCGATTGGACACCGCCGGAAGGGGCCCGCAATTTCCTCTATCTCGATGGCCATACTGAAAATCTCTGATCCGACGAATGCCACCTGCGTGAACGGGACATGCTCGCGTGAGCATCAGTCGGCGGTTCCTGCCTGAGGAGTATTTGCATGAGCGACGCCACCATCCCTCAGACCAATCGAACCGCAGGTGGTTCCTCCAACCGGCGCAGGTTTTTGCAATCGACCCTGTCGGTTGGGACGCTGGCAGTCTCCGCTGGATCATTGCCGCTGGGGGCTCCGAATATCGTGCGTGCCGAAAATCGTTCGGACAAACTCCGGGTGGTGGTGATCGGATGCGGCGGCCGGGGCACGCACAATTTCGAACAGATGCTCGGCGAAGAGGTGGTGGCCCTGTGCGACGTCAATGCGAAGAGCCTGGAGGCGGCCGGTGCCAGGGTGCCGCAGGCGAAGACATTCGTCGATTTCCGTCGGCTCTACGAGGAACTGCCCGACTCATCCTACGACGCCGTGGTGGTCAGCACTCCCGAGCACACGCATGCTTTTGCGGTGCTGCCGGCGCTACGTGCGAAGAAGCATGTCTATTGTGAAAAACCGCTGACGCACAGCGTGCATGAGGCGCGGATCGTGACCGAGGCGGCCCGGGCCGCCGGCGTGGCCACGCAGATGGGCACGCAGATTCATGCCGACGACAACTACCGGCGTGTGGTGGAACTGGTCCAAGGGGGTGCCATCGGACTAGTTCGCGAGGTGCATGTCTGGGTGGACCGAGCCTGGGGATGGCAGTCGCCTGAGGACGCAAAGAAGAACAACGATCTGGTTTCAACGCAGGACCGGCCGGCCGGTTCATCGCCGATCCCACCGCAACTCAACTGGGATCTGTGGCTTGGCCCAGCCCCGTCCCGCCCGTTTCACGAGGTCTATTTTCCCGGCCCGAAGTGGTACCGCTGGTGGGACTTCGCGAACGGGACGATGTCCGATTTAGGAAGCCACTGGATCGACCTCCCCTTCTGGGCGCTCAACCTCGATGCCCCTCAGACAGTCGAGGCCTTCGGTCCGCCGCCCCATCCAGAGCTTGCCCCCGCCTCAATGCATGTGAACTATGAATTCGCAGCCCGTGACGGACGTGGGCCGGTGAAGCTCGCCTGGTATCAGGGCGCTGACAAGCCGGCCTGCATTCAAGAGAAGCAGATTCCGCCGTGGGGCAGCGGCATGCTGTTCATCGGTAGCGACGGCCAGATTCTCACCGACTATGGACGGCACATGGTCCTGCTCGGCCCCGACGTGGAGGATTTCAAACGTCCTGCACGTTCGATTCCGAAGTCGCTCGGGCACCATGCCGAGTGGATTCATGCCGCCAAGACCGGGGCTGCCACCACCTGCCCATTCACTTACAGCGGCCCGCTCACCGAGACGGCCCATCTGGGAAATGTCGCCTACCGCTCAGGCCAAAAGCTCGAGTGGAACGCTGCGACCATGACGATTCCCAACGCCCCTGCGGCGGAGGCGTTTTTGGGTCGGGACTACCGCCCGGGCTGGTCGCTGCAGTGAGCCGGTTGCAGGCACTGGCCGTATCGGTGAACCGTCTCGAGAAACGATACGGCGACCTGGCGGCGCTCGCGGGCGTGAGCCTGGAGGTGGAGCCTGGAACATTGTTTGGACTGCTTGGCCAAAACGGCGCCGGCAAGACGACGCTGATCAAAATCCTGCTCGGTCTCGTCGCCCCGACAGCCGGCGAGGCGAGTCTGCTGGGCGAGCCTGTTGGCCGGTTGGCCGGCCGCCGCGAGGTGGGCTACCTGCCGGAGGACCATAAGCTGCCGGAATATCACACGGCTCCGAGCCTGCTCCACTTCTACGGAGCGCTGCAGGGACTCACCAGACGGGAGCGACTGGCCCGGATTCCTTTTCTGCTCGAACTGCTGGGGCTGAAGGGGCGGGAAAAACTCCGCATCCGCGGCTACTCCAAGGGGATGAAGCAGCGACTGGGTCTCGCCCAATCGCTGCTCCACAGGCCGCGAGTGCTGTTTCTCGACGAGCCGACCGACGGCATCGATCCGGTGGGACGCAAGCAGATCCGCGATGTGCTTCTCGAACAGCAGCGGACGGGCGTGACGGTGTTCATCAACAGCCATCTGCTGGGCGAGGTGGAGCAGTTGTGCGACCGGGTGGCGATCATGCGGCGGGGCCATCTCCTCGTCTCCGGCACCGTTGCCGAGCTGACGCCCACCAAGCCGACCTGGCTGGTCGGCTTCGAGACGCCTCCTGCAGGCGGCCTGCGTTGGGAGGGCTGCCAGTTGGAGGCGGCCGAGCGGCCCGGCCTGTGGCGGGTGCATCTCGATGCGTCCGCTCCAGACAGCCTCGATCGGTTTCTGGCTCAGGTGCATCGGGCGGGCCTGCGTCTGCGGCATCTGGAAGCCGAACGCGCAACGCTCGAAGATCTCTATCTGACGCTTGCCACCTCCGACAGGCAGGCCCCATGAACAGCCACCGCACGCTCCTCGAAAGCAACGGCACGGCTCCGTCGTCAGTCCTTTCCGACCCACCACATCCTCGCCTCTTCCGCGCGTTCGGGGCGATGCTGCTCGATGCGTGGCGGGAGTTTCTCGATGCCAAAATCCTGTTTCTGCTCCTGGGCCTGATCGGCCTGCTGCTGGCCGTGGCACTGACCGGCCGGGTCGAGCCGCTGCCAAGCGGGAAGAACTACCTCGACCTTTCCGCGCGGGCGATGGCGGCCAATCTGGACGGGGTCGATCTTGCCCGGGAGACGGTCGCCGACATGGCGGGCCGACTCAACGGCTCGGTTGTCTGGATCGCCAAAGCCGAGCCGCTCGGGGCCGATCTCCCCGACGGCGCGTGGAGTGTTGAACTCAAGCGATCGTTTGTGCCGGTGGCTGCCGGCCCGCTGCCACCGGAAGATGTGCGGAGAAAATTCGGCCGCATCGCCGATGGCCAACTCTGGAACGTGCGAAACGTGGCGGAGACGAGCGACACGCTCGGAAGGAATCTCGGCATGCAGAGCTTTCAGCTCACGGTCGATCCTGGGCCCGATCTGCGGCTGCTCTGGCCGCACCAGTTTTCTTTGTTCGGCGACGCCTTCGATCTCACACCGCCGCGCGGGGCACCGCTGGGGTTGGAAGTGCTGATCCTTCAGAAGCTTCTCACCACCGGCCTCGGGGGCAGCCTGCTCTTGCTGATGGCCGTGGTCGTCACCGCCGCCTTCGTTCCAAACATGATCCGCAAGGGCACGCTCGAACTCCTGCTGGTGCGTCCCCTACCCCGCTGGCTGCTGCTGGTAATGAAGTATGTCGGCGGACTATTGTTCGTGGCAGTGCTGCTGGGGCTTCTGGTGGCTGCCGCCTGGCTGATCAGCGGCATCCTGGCCAACATCTGGTCGCCCGGCATCCTGCTGGCGTTACCGAGCCTGATGCTTTTTTTCGCGCTGCTGCTGGCGGTGAGCATGTGCGTGGGTGTGATCACCCGCAGCGCCGTGGCTGCCATGCTCGTGACGGTGACCTACTGGGCCGTACTGTTCATCGCCGGCCAGATGCACAACCAGGTGGTGGAGAGCCGGTTTCGCGAGGAGAATGTCGGCAAATTGCGGCCGACGAGCGTGGTTGACAGTCTACGGGGCGCAAAGCCCCGTAGGGAGGAACCGCTCAAGGCGGGCCGCGTGCCGTTCCATCGCACACTCGTGGGACGCGTCACGGAGTGGGTGTATGCGGTGCTTCCTCATACCGAAGACGTCGACACGCTGGTCGATAGGCAGTTGATGCGGGATCTGGCCGTCTCGGGACCATTCCGGGCGCTGGTGGAGCGGGCGGAATTTTCCTGGTCCCGGGGCGTCGGGCTGACGCTCCTGCACACGCTGGGCTTTCTTCTGCTGGCCTGCATGGTCTTCTCGCGTCGTGACCCCTAGAGCGCCCCTGGGTTCGGTGTCGCACCGGCTTCGGGGGCGGCAAAAGTCTCGTCGCGGGGGCCGCGGCGGCCCAACGCTCCTCGAGCTTCCGCCGACCCCCTCGCCTACGTCTCCAGAGCTATCAACTCGTCGCTCGAGTTATCGAAGATGCTCTCTAGAAACCAAGCGGGGCAGGCTCACGTGCCGTCTGCGGAACGCAAAAATGACCGCGGTCGTGTAGACTTTTCCTCGTCGCAATTCATGGGGGAAACCGGCTTCACGGAGCAGACAGATGAGCATGCATGACGCAGGTTGGCGATTGGCGGTAGACCGCTTGGGCACACGGGCTCTGGTTGTGGTGATGCTGGCCCTGCCTGGGCTCGCGCTCGCTCCATGCCCTGTTCTCGTGGCTGCCGAGACGGCGCCCACGCAGGCCGCTGACGCAGCATCTGGCGCCAAGGCATCGACGGCCGAAACGGCTCCGGTGGATTCGGATGGACAGTTGGAAAAACTGTTCGAGAAGGAAATCACCGTCACTGCCAAGTATCACTATCTGCTGTCACTTCCTGCCGGCTACGAAGAGGGAACTCGGCGGTGGCCGCTGATGTTGTTCCTACACGGGTCTGGTGAATCCGGGGACAGCCTCGCGAAGGTCAAGGCGAATGGCCCCCCCAAGCTCATCGCCCAAAAAGACCGGGCGTTTCCCTGCATCGTCGTGTCGCCACAGAGCCCGGGCCGCGGCTGGAATCCCGACTACCTCGCCGCGCTCCTCGATGACATCTGCGCCACCTATCGGGTCGATCCCGAGCGGATCTACC
>CANFQO010000004.1 GCA_947449135.1 Planctomycetaceae bacterium
CAGACTGACGCCGGCGGAAAACGAAGGAACACCACTGGGAACGAGGGCGGCCCGGACCGAAAGGTCCGGGCCGCTTCTTTTTTGATGGGCACGTTTTCAATGTGCTCTGAGTTGGTGCTACTGCTGCGTGCTGAATCCAGCACGCCGGCTGCGGCATGCTCGTCGCCGGCGGACTTTGACGTTGCGGGCTCCACGGGCATGGTGCGCCAACTCGGACAGTCAAAGTTCACCGGCTCCTGCGCGTGCCTCCGACCGGCTCCTCAGCATCTGTGTTCACGCGACGGCTCGGTATTCTGCGTCGGGGATGGCGGTACGCCCGCCACGCCAACAACCGTGGATCTACGCTTGAATAGAAGCCCGGAGCGGAAGCGACGGGACACCGGGTTTGAACACCACACCGACTACCACGTGCACACGGACAAGCGCACGGCAACCGATCGAAATGGTAACCGGGAACCGCCGCTCGCCCGGTGTCCCCCGGCTCCCGCCGGGGGCTTTTATTCAACCAGCCCGCCGTCCCCACATGGTTCGTCGCCAGCGCACTACCCCGGCTCGGGCTCGATGGAGGCCGACATCCCGCCCTTGCAGCGGGCCAGTAGCCGGTCGACACCGAAGGCGTGGATCTGATCCCGCTTCAGCTCCGCGTGTTCCTTGGTCGTCGTCAGCACGATCACCCGCCCCTGGGCATCGACCTCCTTCGCCAGCAGAAATCCCTTCTCGGGCGGATGCCCAAACAGCTTCTGCAGCATCGCGATCACATACTGATAGGTGTGGTCGTCGTCGTTCCAGAGCACCACGTGGTACCGCGGCTGCTTCTTGGGGCGGGACGCAGACTTCGCGGCCTTCTCGGTCGGGGCAGAGGCGGGAGCCGGGGCATCCTCAACGGGCTCCACGGCAGGGACGGTGGCAGTGGCGGTCATGGGCAGACAGACTCCGGCGGTTTTCCCTGTTTTCGTCGAAGGAATGACGGAAACAGCCTGACAGGAACCGTTCCAGAGTATAAGGTGTGGCCCTCTGCCGGAGGCTATCGCCCCGCGGATTCCCACGGAGATACTCCGCCGTGCTCGACCGCCGTTTTGTCGCCGATAACGTGGATCTCGTCGCCACCAACTGCCGCCAGCGGGGCTCGTCCGCCGATGTGGCCCGGTTTGCCGAACTCGACCGGTTGCGGCGGCAGATGCAGGCCGACATCGATCGGCTCAATCAACAGGCCGGACAGGTGAGCAAGTCGATCGCCACGGCGGCCGACGCCGCCGAACGCGAGGCCCGCAAGGGCGAAGGCCGTCGGCTTCGCGAGGAGGTCTCCGCCTTCGAGGGAAAGCTGGGCGAGATCGTCCAGGAATCAGACGACATCCTCCGGGCGATCCCCAACCTCACGCATCCGGCCGCTCCGGTCGGGGGCGAGGACGCTGCCGTTGAAATCCGCCTGGGTCGCACTCCCGTCGCCGACTTCGATTTCAAGCCGCTCGACCACGTCGATCTCGGCGGCCGCCTGAAGCTCTTCGACTTCGAGGCCGGCGCGAAGGTGGCTGGCCACGGTTTTTATTTTCTGACCAATGATGCTGTCCTGCTGGAGCTGGCCCTACAGCGGTATGCGGTCGATCTGCTGATGCGTGAGAACTTCACGGTGATGACCACGCCCGACCTCGCGCGTGACAGCATCCTCGAAGGTACCGGCTTCATGCCCCGCGGCCCCGAGACGCAGATCTATTCGATTAACGGCAGCGATCTGTCGCTCATCGCCACTGCCGAGATCACGCTCGGCGGCGCGATGCACGAGCGGATCTTCGAGGCCGACGAACTGCCGCTCAAGCTCTGCGGCATCAGCCACTGCTTCCGCACGGAGGCCGGTGCCCACGGCCGGGCCACCCGCGGCCTCTACCGGGTGCACCAGTTCACGAAGATCGAGATGTTTGCCTACACGCTCCCGGAGCAGAGCGAGGACATGCACACCTATCTGCTCGACCTGGAATGCGAACTGTTCGACGGCCTGGGTATTCCCTATCGGGTCATCGACACCGCCAGCGGCGATCTCGGCGGCCCCGCCTACCGGAAGTTCGACCTGGAGGCCTGGATGCCCGGCCGTGGCGAGAAGGGGGAGTGGGGCGAGGTGACGAGCACCTCCAACTGCACTGATTACCAGGCGAGGCGGCTGGCCGTGCGGTATCGCAAGCCGGGCGAGAAGGGCACCTCCTACGTCCACACGCTCAACGGCACGGCGATCGCCATCAGTAGGGCGATCATCGCCATCATGGAAAACTACCAGTGCTCCGACGGCTCGATCGTCGTCCCCGACGCGCTCGTGCCGTGGATGGGAAAGAAAAAGATCGAGCCGCGGTAGCTTCACTTCACACGAGGGGCTGCCCATGCCCTGAGAGCCGGCGTTGCTGTATACACGCGACGGCTCGGCATCCTGCCGACCGCTGCTTGGCCGACCTCCGTCGGCTGGTGCTGACCCGGCCGGCTGTATACACGCGACGGCTCGGCATCCTGCCGACCGCTGCTTGGCCGACCTCCGTCGGCTGGTGCTGACCCGGCCCTCCGGGCCTGGCGCGATTGAAGACGGTAGGCCCCACGGGTATTGCTGCATCCGTGAGGGGCTGCCCATGCCCTGAGAGCCGGCGTTGCTGACAAGCGTAGGCAGGATGCCGAAGCGTAGTCAGCATCGAGTGAGCGAAGGCCAGGATGGCCGTAGCGAACGTCCGGCGACAGGGCATGGGCAGCCCCGGCGCGACACCCGCTACCACTTCAGGCCGAACTTCTCGCCGGCGGACTTACCACCGACGCGACCCGTGCCACCCTTCAGCACGCCCGAGTGTTTCTTCACAACCGGCGCGGCCGGTACTTCCTCAGCAGCGTCCTCACCGGCTGTATCATCGACATCGACCGCGGCCGACGGCGCAGAGAGCGCCTTGATGGAGAGCGACATCCGCTGTTCGTCGGGATCGACGGCGAGCACGCGGCACTCCACCGGCTCACCTTCCTTCACCACGTCGCCCACGCTGCGAACGTGCCGGTTGGCGAGTTCGGAAACGTGGACGAGACCCTCGATGCCCGGCTCGAGCTTCACAAAGGCCCCAAACTGGGCGATCCGACTCACCACACCGCGGACAGTGGCCCCGACGTGGTATTTCTCACCAGCCCGCTGCCATGGGCTCTCCACGAGATCACGAGCCGAGAGGCCGATCTTGCCGGTGTCGCGATCGATCTTCTTGACGACTACCCGCACCCGCTGGCCGGGCTGGAGGACGTCGGCGGGATTCGCCACGCGGTCCCATGAGAGTTGGCTGACGTGCACGAGCCCCTCGACACCCTCGCCGATGTCGACAAAGGCGCCGAAATCGCGGACCGATCGCACCGTACCGTCGAGCGTGGTGCCCACTTCGAGCGTTTCCAAGAGCTTTGTCTTCGCCTCGGCGGCCTGCTTCTCGATCACGGCCCGCCGCGAGAGCACCAGTCTGCGGGCGGCCGGCACGATATCGGTGACAAGGCTTTCGAGCGTCTGCCCAACCATTTCCTCGAGGTTTTCCACCCGCCAGGTGCTGACCAGGCTCGCCGGCATGAAGCCCCGCAGGCCGGCCACATCGCATTCCAGGCCGCCCTTGTTGGCTGCCGTCACGCGGGCTTCGACGATCATGCCGGCCTGGAGCTGCGACCAGTCTTCGACGGCCACGGCCCGATTGGCGAAGGCAACGTCGTAGAGGCCGTCGTCCTCATTACGAAGGCCCGCGCTGAGTTGCAGGACATCGCCGACTGAGGGAACGAGTTCGAGATCGAGTCCGGCCAGCTTGAGTGCACCCTGCCGCCGCTCACCGAGATCGATGAACGCCGTGTCGGCACCGATCGACAGCACCGTGCCGGTGAGCCGCGTGCCCGGCTCGATAGGAGCGTCGGCCCGCGCAGGCGTCGATGCGGTGATCAGGTCGTCGATCGCCACGCCGGCCAGTGCCGCCTCAAAATCCTCCTCCAGATCGTCGTCGAGTGCCGCCCGCAGGTTGGGCACCGCGACACGCTTCTGCTGAATCACACTCTGGAAAGCGGACTTATCGGCTCCGCCACCCCGCTTGTCACGACGTCCCTCGCGTCGCGGACCTTCAGAACGCTGGGGAGCCACCGGAGCCACGGAAGCGGCAGCCACCGGCCCGGTTGCGGCCGCGGTCTGCGTGGGCTCGGTCTGCTCAGCAGACGGCGGTGCAACTTCCGATGCTGCAGACGGCTGGACTGCGGGAACGGCGTCGGCTCCAGGATTCGCCGGAGTGGCACCGACATACTGATACCGCGGCGTCAGCGTCGGCGGCTTCACGCCGGGCCTCTGCGTGCCGATCGGAATCCGCCGGGGCTGTGAACCGGAATCCGCGTGCTGCGGATCGGCCTGTGGTTCCGAATGCCCTTCCGGGTGACTCTGGGAAGGCTCTGGCGTTGAACTCATCGGTCTCTCAGGCCCCTGGATAGAGAAAGAAATGCGGGAAACAGGACTTGAACCTGCACGGTATTACTACCACCAGGCCCTCAACCTGGCGCGTCTGCCAATTCCGCCATTCCCGCAGCGGTGCGAACCACGAACTTTCTCTAATGGACCGTGGCTCTCTGATCATTCTCAACCGACCCCGATCCCCGTCAAGCAGCGTTCGCAGGATGCGATGAAATCGGCTGCGAGGAGGTCGCGATGCCGCCAAACGCGGCCAGACCGCCTACGAATGCCAGGCTCCAGGCAACGTCGCCAACTGGCATCCAACGGTAGAACGGCAGCCCGGCGGCGTAGCAGGCGAGGAGTCCGGCTACGGTGTGCGGATAGTCATTGCTCAGGTACCAGTAGGCACCATTCGTTGTGAGGAAAAACACCAGCGACGAGGCGAGCGCGCCCCCGATGATCGTCAGCAAACGGCCGTTTCTCACCATGCCACCCAGGAGCACTGGCCAGGCAAAAGCGGCATAGATCACGGCAGCCATTGCCAGGCTTTCCCAGGAACTGCCATAGCCCGGCAGAACGAGGTTGCTGATGGTCAGAGCCGCCAGCGGCACCGTCACAGCCACAAACGGGCTGGGAAACGCCGCCCCAGCCGCGAGGGCCGCCCCGGCCAGCGGACTGACGTTGAGGACTGGTTGCCACAGCCGGCCCACCACCGAAACGGCGACGAGTACGAACCAAAACCCGCAGAGCATGGCAAATGAGGGCCGGGACGTTGAGTTGGTTTCCATGGACAGCCGTAGCTCCCGAACTGGGTGGATTGATACGGTGGGTTGAACACCGCCGCGGTTGGCCCGATACACTAACGGTTTTCGGGTTTCGAGCAAGCGAAAACCATTGCCTCCCGGCCCGGGCGGGACCATAGCCATGCCGTTACAGCCACCGGAAGCAGCCCGCCCCTATCGCACCGTCACGGTCGAGCCGAGGAGCGACGGCGTGGTAGTCATGTCGTTTTTCGTCCCCGACCATGGCCAGAACGTGCTCACGTCCCAGGCCGTGAGCGAACTCGCGGCGGCACTCGACAGCCTGGAAACCGGCCCAGTACCGACGGCGGTCGTGGTCCGCTCGACCCGCGAGGGCTCTTTTTTCGCAGGCGCTGACATGGCCCGCCTTGAGAGGCTGCACGAGGCGACTCCGGCGGAGATCGAGGGGCTCTGCGCTGCCGGCCGCCACATATTCTCGCGGCTCTCCTCCCAGCCCTGGCCGAGCGTGGCGATCATCGATGGCCTCTGCCTCGGCGGTGGCCTCGAACTCGCCCTCGCCTGCGATGTGCGGATCGCCACCGATGCCAGCCATACATCGCTCGGATTCCCCGAGGTGAAACTGGGGCTGTTGCCGGGCTGGGGTGGCACGGTGCGTCTCGCCCGGCTGATTGGCCCCGGCGCCGCGGTGGAACTGGCCGCAGCTGGCGAAACCGTCGACGGACCCACGGCTGCCAGACTGGGTCTGGTCGACGCCTGCGTGCCGCCCGACCAGGCGCTGGCATCGGCCTGCCGACTGGCCGAGATTACATCGGCACGGCAGAGCCATCTGGAACGACGGCGACAGCAGGCCGGACCGGTGACACTCGTCGCCGAGGAACGCGACTTTCTCGAGGCCATGTCGGCCGCCGTGATCCTCGGCCGCAGCGGCGGCCAGTATCCAGCGCCGCTGGCCATCCTGGAGACGATCCTCGCCGGTGCCGCCATGACCGCCGACGAGGCAGCAACCCGCGAGGCTGCCGCCTTTGCCACCCTTGCAAAGTCGGATGTGTCCCGGCAACTCATTCGGGTGTTTCGACTTGGCGAACGCAACCGCCGCGACAAGGGACTGGATGGACAGGGGCTCGATGAGGGATCGCCCACCACTGGCTCTGACAGTCGACCGACGGATCGATTGGAAGCTGCCGATCCGCCCGCACGAGATCGTCCGGCCGTCATCGGTGCCGGCATCATGGGTGCGGGGATCGCCGCCAGCCACCTCCGGGCCGGGTTCGCAGTCACCCTTGTCGACGTGCAGGCTGACACTCTGGCCGCGAGTGTCGCTGGCATTCTCGATGAGGCCGCCTGGGACCGCGGCACCAAGCGTACCGACCCCGCTCGGGCCGTTGCACTATCAGGCAGGCTCCACACCGCCACCCGAATGGCCGCTATCGCCGAGTGCGATCTCGTCATCGAGAGCGTGCTTGAACGTGCCGACATCAAGCGGCAGGTGCTGGTAGAGATCGAACGGACGGTGGGCCCGGCGACGGTGATCGCCACCAACACCTCGACCAACCCAATCGCAAAACTGGCGGAGCCCCTTCAAGACCCGACGCGATTCTGCGGCATCCACTTCTTCAATCCAGTCCGTCGCATGACGCTCGTGGAAGTGATCCGCGGGCCGGCCACGAGTGATGCGACCGTCGCCACCGCCGTGGCCCACGTCAAACGTCTGGGGAAATGCCCGATCGTCGTGCGCGACAGCCCCGGCTTCCTCGTGAACCGCGTGCTGATGCCCTACCTCCACGAGTCGGTAGAGATGCTCCGCGAGGGGATCGAAGCGAAGCGGATCGATCGGGTTGCCCGCGGATTTGGCATGCCGATGGGCCCTCTGGAACTCTACGACATGATCGGCCTCGACACGGCCTTCTATGCCGGACTCGTGCTCAGCGCCGCCTACGGCGACCGCATCGAGGCCTCGCCCCTGATTCCAGCACTGGTGAAGTCGGGTCGACTCGGACGCAAGACCGGCGCCGGCTTTTATAAGTACGGTACGGGCGGCCAACGGTCCCGGATCGATCGTCCCGATGAGGGCGTGGCCGCGCTCATCCGCCCCTACGCACTCCCCGCGCGGGAGACCACCGACGCGACGATCTGCGACCGACTCCTGCTGCCGATGCTGCTGGAGGCGCTCCGCGTGCTCGACGAGGGGATCGTCCGCGACGGTCGAGACATCGATCTGGCCGTGATCCATGCCCTCGGCTTTCCGGCATTTCGGGGCGGACTGCTGGCCTGGGGCAACACACTCGGTGCGGCGGAGGTGGTCCGCCGCCTCGCACCGCTCGCCGATCTTGGCATTCGCATGCATCCCACCCCACGACTGCTCGCCATGGCTGCCGCGGGCACGCCCTTCACCGCCTGAGTTCAATCGACACGACACCGCCTGCGCACAACACGATCCGCGACACCATGCCTCCATCCCCCACCAACAACCCCGACACCACGCCCGTTGTCGTCGCCTGCTGCCGCACCGCGATCGGAAGGGCCCATGCCGACCGTGGCGTGTTCCGCAGGGTGCGCGGCGATGAACTGGCTGCAGCGGTCGTGCAGGCCGTGGTGGCACGGAGCGGCGTCGAGCCCGACACGATCGACGATCTGGTTCTGGGCGCGACTCAGCAGCGGGGCGAACTGGGCGGCAACGTGGCGAGGTGCGTGGCGCTCCTGGCAGGCCTGCCGTTTTCCGTGGCCGGCACCACGGTCAACAGGCTCTGTGGCTCATCGCTTCAGGCACTCTCGCAGGCCTGCCACGCGATCACCGCAGGGGCTGAAAACGTGCAGGTGGTTGGAGGCGTCGAGCACATGCACCATCTGCCGATGGATTCCGCCGTCGACATCCATCCACGGGTCTTTGCCCGCTCGAGCCGGGGCATGCTCTCGATGGGACTAACGGCGGAGCACCTCGCGGCGGCGCATGGTATCTCGCGACGACGGCAGGAGGCCTACGCCATCGAGAGCCACGCCAAGGCCGTGCGGGCCGCGGATGCGGGCTTGTTTGAGGACGAGGTCGTGCCCGTGATCGGCCACGACGAGGCGGGAGCGGTGATGGAGGTGGTGGACGACCAGTCGGTCCGCCGCGGCACCACGCCCGAACAGTTGGCGTCGCTCGAACCGGCGTTTCTGCCAAAGGTCGGCACGATCACCGCAGCCACGAGCGCCCCGCTCAGCGACGGCGCCGCCGCGATCATCGTGATGTCACTCGCGGAGGCACAGCGACAGAGACTCGAGCCACTCGCGCGAGTCGTCGGCACCGCCGTGGTGGGCGTGCCGCCGGCGATGATGGGCACCGGGCCGGTGGCCGCCACGCGGAAACTGCTCGATCGCACGGGAGTGTCCCTCGCCGACATCGACCTCATCGAACTCAACGAGGCCTTTGCGGCCCAGGCGATCCACTGCATCGACACGCTCGGCCTCGACCCGGCCCGGGTCAATGTCCGGGGCGGATCGCTCGCCATCGGCCATCCCCTCGGCGCCAGCGGCGCCCGGATCACCACAACGCTGCTCCACACGATGCGCGACACCGGCGCAACCTTGGGCCTGGCGACCATGTGCATCGGCCTCGGGCAGGGGATCGCCGTGCTCTTCGAAAGGATCGATTGACGGCCCGTCATGTCCTCTGCGTCCATCTCCACTCCCGCTGCCCGTGCCACGGCGAATCGCCCAGGGGATCGGCGAACCATCGAATCGATCCCAGCCGCCGCATCGCTCGTGGAGCTGCTGCTCGTCAGGCTTGAGTCGTCATTCGACAGGCCTGCGGTCTGCGACGCGCTCGACAACGGCCAGACGTGGACCTGGGGCGAACTGATCGCGGCCGCCGTCGAACTCGCCGAGTCCTTCGGCATGCGGGGACTCCGCCGCGGTGACCGACTCGCCCACATCGGACCACACTCCACCGACTGGATCGTTGTCGATCTGGCCTGTCAATTGGCAGGGGTGGTGCATACGCCACTCCATGGCGATGCGACTGCCGGCGAGCAGGCGGCCCAACTCGCCTGGCTCGCGCCGCGAGGAATCGTCTGGAGTGGCTCAGGGCAGCGCAGAAGCAGCGCCGTCGAGACGCTGATCTCGATCGACCTACGAGCAAACGGTGGCCTGCTGCGATCCGGCCAATGGCAGCAACGGCACGCCGACGAACAGTCGCTCCGTGACGCTGTCGCGGGCTACGTCGCATCATGCGATCCCGATGCATGCTCCACGATCCTGCTCTCCTCCGGCACGACCGGTCGGCCGAAGGGGATGATGCACTCCCAACGAGCGGTCTTGGCCAACGCGCGCGCCGCGGCCGCTGTCTTCCTCGACGAGCCCAACGACGTACGGCTCTCGTGGCTTCCGATGAGCCACTCGCTGGCCCGCACGGGCGACCTCGTCACGGCCTTGATCCGCGGCAGTTGCCTGAATGTCGTGACCGACCGGCGGCGGGTGCTCGATGCCTGCCGCGTGCTGCCGCCGACGGTCGTTCTGGGCGTGCCGGTGTTTTTTGAGCGGCTCGAGCGGGCTGCAGAATCCGGGCGGATCCCCGATCTGGGGCAGGCGCTCGGGGGACGCGTGCGGGTCTGCGTGTCGGGCGGTGCGGCACTCCGTGAGCGAACAGTGAAGGTTTTTTTCGCCCGTGGAGTGCCGCTCGTGCAGGGCTACGGTCTCGCTGAGGCCGGGCCGGTGGTCACGCTCGCCAATCCCCGAATCGCACGCCCTGGCACCGTGGGCCCGCCGCTTGAGGGCGTGGAGGTGAGGCTCGACACGCGACCAGGCTCGCTCGGGCAGTTGCTCGTGCGGACCCCCAGCCGCGCGATCGGCATGATCGAAGACGCCACGGCCGAACCGCACGTCGACGGCGGAGCATCGGCAGATCAGCTCGCTCCGCAGTCGGCAGAGCAACCGCAGTCCAGCTGGATCGAAACCGGCGACCTGGCCGAGATCGACTCCGCTGGTCATGTGAGGATCACCGGTCGGCTGGTGGACACACTGGTGCTCTCGGGCGGTGCGAAAGTGCCACCCGCCGAGGTGGAGGCGGCGCTCGCGGAAGATCCCGTCGTGGCGCAGGTCTGCGTGGTAGGCGACGGCCTGGCTGCACCGCTGGCGCTCGTCGTACCAGACCCCAACGAGCTTCGTGCGGCCATGCGGCGGATGGGCGTCAGAGTCCTGACGAAACGCGCCGCTCTTAGGCACCCGCGTGTGCTGCAGTGGCTCGGCCGGCGGCTCGCGCGGCGGCAGGAGCAGTTACCGCGGGCCTGGCGGGTGCGGCGGGCCGTGCTGATCGGCCGACCGTTCGATGCTGCGCACGGCGAGGCAACCGAATCACTCAAGCTCAAACGCCCCGCGATCGTCGCACACTTCCGTGCGGAGCTGACCGCAGCGGCGGAACTGCCGGCGCCGTCATGGATGGCGGTGGTGCCATCTGGCCAGCCACAGCGCGCCGACACCATCCTGCAGCCGGACGGAGGCGCGAAAGCACCACGCGTCAGTTGGGCGGCCACCACCCTCTGGGGCAGCCAGCAGCCCCACAGCATAGGCCTGAGCGGTTTTGCAGTGGCCGCCGGGGCGGCCGCCATGCCGCTTCGTGACGCGGTCGCCGACGTCGTTGAGCGGACCGCCAAGGCAATCGCCGCGCTCCGCGACCAGAAGCGGCTCTATGATGCGGCTGAGGGGCCGACTGCCGCCCAGGATGGAAGAACCTGGCAGGCTGCGCCCCTCGACGACGCCCCGGCCCAGCCGGTGGGAAAATTCTCGTCGGTAGCTGAACAGTCGCTCGGCGAGGCCGGGCTCTGGGGGCTGCTCGCTCCGGAACGCTTTGGCGGCACCGGCTGCACGCTCCAGGAATTGGTCCGCGTCGTCACGCGATTTGCTGCCGATGTGCCGACGGCAGCCGGGCTGCTCTCTGTCCATTCCTCGATCGGCGCGGTGGCGGCACTGCGGGCCTTTGGTTCGCCAAGCCAACAGGAGCGACATCTGCCGGGACTCGCGCAGGGACGACCGCTCTCGATCTTCGGCGCCACCGAGCCCAATGCCGGCTGCGACCTGCAGGCAATCGCAGCACGCCTGGAGCGCCACGACGGCAGGCTGCTGCTCTCCGGCACGAAGATGTTCATCACCGGGGCAACCTACGGCCGGCTCGTGAAACTGCTGGCACTCCTCGATGGGCGGCCGACAGTCATCCTCGTGACACTGCCAGACTCCGACACACCGTCGTTTCGACTCCGGCACTATGCGATCCATCCGCTGAAGCACGCCCACAACGCGGCCCTCGAGTTCATTCGCCATGAGGTGCAGGAAGCGGACATCCTGCAGCCCTCGGGTGACTCCGCCGACGGCATGCGGATCGTCTGGCACGGCCTCAACCGCGGCCGCGTCACGCTTGCCGCCCAGGCGGCCGGCACGCTGCGTTTGCTCCTCGCGCAGGCGCGTGCCCATGCCCTGCGCCGCTGCACCTGGGGCGTGCCGATAGCATCGCGGGAGCTCGTGCAGGGAAGGCTCGCGCGGATTGCCGCTGGCATCGTGGCCTGCGACAGCCTCGCGGCCTGGGCGGCGGCGGCGATCGACGCAGGCCAGTCCGGGGAACTTGAGGCGATCATTGCGAAGATCGTAGCGAGCGAATGCGTGCGGGATGGGGCGATCAACAGCCTCGGTGTGCACGGCGGTCGGGCCTTTCTCGTCGGCCATCCGCTGGGCGACTCGTTCCACGACCATTTCGCCGCGACGGTCTACGAGGGGGAAAGCGATCTGCTTGGCCTTGCCCTCTTCAAGGGCCTCGCCAAGCATCATCCGCTCGCAAGCCTGGCCGGCGAGACATCGCGTGGCAGGCGGGCAGCGGCATGGCTCGCCTGGCGGATCGGGCTCGTTGGCAGGCGTCCGTCCAGTGCCGACCTCTCGATTCTCGACCACCGACTGCGGAATCACGCCCGCACCGCGCGACGTCTGCTCGACGCGGCAGCAATCCGCATCGACCGCGGCATCAGGCGGTATGGCAAGGGACTCGTCGAACGGCAATTGCTGGTGGGCGGCTGGTCTGCGGAGGTCCGCGATCTGGTGAGCGTGCTGGCGGTGGCCCACCACGCCGACGCAGCCGGCGACAACGAATTCGATCTGCTGGCCGCCGACTGCTGGTGCCGGCTCGCGCTCGCCCGCTGCCGGGGACGGAAACCCACCGCGGCCGACCATGCTTCCTTGGCAGCACTGGGACGACTGGTGGCGGAGCGACCGGCGTAGCACCGCTCCATGGGCAACGCCTGCTGGTGCTACCGGCTGGTCACCAGCGCCGGCCACCAACTGCAGAGATACCAGGCGCGGGGCGTCGTCCATTCCGCGAACGCCTCCAAGGCTCCGCGGCCCATCGTGCCACCACCGCCCATCCCCTGCGTACCCGCCGAGAAGTCCCCGTCAAACACGTCTTGCAGCAGTCCGCGTGGCTTGGAATATCGCACCACCCGCGCGGTCTCCTTCGTGAGTCCTGCCAACTCGACCGCCCGCGTCACCGCGTCCTCCAGAAATCCGATCCGGTCGACCAGGCCCGCATCGACGGCTTGCTGCGCCGTGAAGATCTGGCCCGTTGCCACGCTCGTCACCTGTTCGTCGTTGAGCTTCGGCCGGCCCTGCTTCACGATCTGCTTGAACCTCGCAAACATCTCGTCGACCAGGCTCTGCAACACCTTCCGTTCGCGTTCCGCCAGTTCGGGGGTGCGTTCCTTGGTGGGGCTCAGCATCTCCTTGAGCGGTCCGCTGGCGATCGAGTCGTCCTCGATGTCGAATTTCTTCAGAAGCTTGGAGACGTCGAAGTGAGGGATGATCACGCCGATCGACCCGGTGAGCGTCGCCGGCTCGGCGAAGATCACGTCGTCGCGGCCACCGTTGGCCATGGCCACGTAGTAGCCGCCGCTGGCAGCGATGCCGCCCATGCTGACAACCACGGGCAGGTCGCGTTCCTTGGCCAGTTCCGCGAGCCGGTAATGCAGTTCGTCACTGCCGCTGACCGTGCCTCCGGGGGAATCGACGCGGAGCACGATCGCCTTGACGCTCTTGTCCTCGTCGATGTGGTCGAGTTGGGCACGGGCAAAGCCGCTCCCTCCCATGATGGCGCCGGCGATGTCGACGATCGCCACCTTGCCCGCCGCCATCCGGGAGAGCGAGTGATACTTCTCCACCACTCGTGCGTCACGCTGAAAATACTGTGCGGCCGCGCCGGCACTGGCCAACGCCGTCAGCAATGAAATGCCCGCGATCGACCAGGCGATCCACGTGCCCCAGCGGCCCCAGACGCCGCCCTGTTCGAGAATCACACGAGTCGGCAGCGGCGATGGCATCGGTTCGATCGGCATGGCTGTACTCCGGCGGACGCACGGGTTCGGTTCAATCCCGGGCACGTGAGCCCGGTGGCGACTTCTCAGTTTGCCATTTTTCCACGAGTGCCGTTACCCTTGAAGCACAGGCGGTCAGGATTGTTGGCACGGCGTGCCACGGAACGTCTGCGCCGGCTGAATCATGACGGCGACAGAGTGAGAGGAGTGTGGCGACGTGTTTGTATGTGTCAGCACTGAGTGTTTTCCCGATCTGCCGCTGGCCAAGGCGATGGAGCGGCTCGCGGAACTCGAGTTTACGGCCGTGGAAATTGACGTCCACGAGGGGGGCCCGCACCTGCAACCTGGCGGCGTGGCGGCCGATCCCGATGCCGCCATCGCGGCCTGCAGCGACCTCCAGCGGCTCCGTCCCGTGGCGATCTCGTTTTCATCCCCCGAGACGCCCGAACTCTACGATCGGTTCACCGCGTGCTGCCGGCTCGCGAAGTCCCTCGCGGTGGTGACGATGGTGGTCGAAGCGTCGGAATTGGGCACCCCGTTCAACGGCGAGATCGAACGGCTGCGACGAATGGTGGCAATCGCATCCGGTTTGGGTGTCGTGGTGGGGGTGCGGACCACCGCCGACCGCATGACCCAGGATGCTGAGACGACTGCCTCACTCTGCCGCAACGTACCCGGGTTGGGTGTCTCGCTCGATCCAAGCCACTTCATCTACGGCCACAAGAAGATGGCCTCGTGGGAGCAGATTCTCAAGTATGTCTGTCACGTCCACCTTCGCGACACGAAGCCGGATGTGTTCCAGGTGCGGATCGGGCAGGGCTGTGTCGAGTACGGCAAGCTCGTCGCCCAACTGGAACGGGTGGGCTACAAGCGGGCGCTCTGTGCCCACATGCCACCGATCGAAAGCGTCGATCAGGTGGCTGAGCTCCGCAAGATGCGGCTCCTGCTCGAAAGCCTGCTGTAGGCAAAACACGACATCGTGCCATGCAGGTTTGCTTGCTGCACTGGGGAGCCTGGGGTCGGGGAAAGCCGGAGCGAGTTGGGCTATCCTGCCCCCGTGTCGGAGGCTTTCACCGCCCCAGGCGGCGAACGACCGCACCAGCAAACCCAGACACGAGCTATCGCAGCGTGGAGCCGGAAGCTTCCGCGCGGCTGGCCATCTCAGCGTAGGTCTGCGACTGGGTGTCGTCGCCCTGCTCTGCATACATCGTCGACAGGTTGCCATAGGCGACTGCCAGGGCCCGCTCTTCCATCTGCTTGGAATCGACCGCCGCCACCATCATGTCCACGCCACGGCGGCTGATCGCCAAGGCGTCGTCGCGCCGATCGACCTGCCAGTAGGAGATCGCCATGCTGACGTATGATTCGCCGAGCTGTCCGGCCTCGCGGTCGCGTTCCAGCATCGGATTCACGTTCCAAAGCGGGATGACGCGGTCGAACCAGGTCACCGCGGTGGCGTGATCACCACGCTGCAGGCTGTGCATGATCCCGATACGGAAGAGCAGGTCGCCGACATTCTTCCGCTCCTTGTCGGTCAACTCGCGGTGCTCGCCACCTCGTTCCAGGTAGGCCGCAGTGAGCGTCCCATTGTCAAGCATGTCGGACGCGTCGCCACGGATCTGGGCCGCGGCGATGGCGTCGAGAAGCCCCTGTCCGACCTCCCAGTCGATCTGCCGACGACGCCACGGATCTTTGACCGATTCGCCCATGCGATCGCGGAGCTCCAGCAGCCGCTTCACCCAGGGCAGCGGCTCAAACGAGTCTGCGGAGCCGGCCGCGACTGCCAGCGCCCCGCGACACAGCTGCAGTTCCAGCGTTTGCTGCACAGACTTCTCCGCCGTGCACTCGGCCACGACGGCCTCGGCGCGAGCCATCCATTTGGGAATCACTCGGCTCTTCTGCTGCCACGTGCCCAAGGCGATGGCTTCAGCGGTGCCCACGTGGGCATCGAGCATGATTTCACGCGAGGCCTGCTGAACCGCCGGCATTGGCTTGGCCAGGAGGGCCGATGACCGACGAATCGCCTCGGCAAAGTGCTCGACTGCCCGCTGGTGATCAGGGGTGGCGCCGGCAAGTTCGATCCGGCCGAGCAGCCGCTCGACCTGCGCCGCCACGAGCGGCGGACTGTTGGGGGTGGCTTTCACCGTCTCCACCACGGCACGGGCTTCCGCGGGCCGATCAAGTGCCAGCAGAATCCTGGCGTGCTTCATCTTCGTCCAGATGTCAGCGGGATCGATCTGCCCGGCCGCCTCGGCCAAGTGCAACGCCTGCTGCCACTTGCCCTCATCACACATCAGCACCATCAGAAGCCGGTGGGCACGGAGGTGCCGGGGGTCGATCTCCACCGCGTATTGCAAGTCGGCGACAGCAAAAGCACTGCAGACATCGATCTCGCCCTCGGCACGCAACACGAACGATTCCGCATCGAGTGGCTCGATCATCACGGCGGTAGCCGATTGGGTACCTGGTTTCACGCTGAAGATGACGCCACGTTCGGGAAATACCTCACCGATCGAGACGCCCTCGTCGTCGAGAATCGACACCGTTCGCAGGTCTGAAATTTCCAACTGCTTGGCGAGATCGACCACGGCGACCGGCTCGGCCAGCTTGATCCGGATCGCGCTCACGACATCCGCGTCGAGCGTAATCTCGACCCGCTCGAAGGGCTCGGTCTTCCAATAGAACCCGTGGGTGCCGTCCTCTCGGGTAAATGGTTCGCCATCACCCCAGCCGGCCCGTAATTCATCCGCAGTTGTCTTGCCAGGATGGACCCCTCGAAAACTAGCAGGATCGATCGAGAGGGTGGGCATCTCGTCGGGCATGACGGCCACCGGAGCGGTGACCGTGGTCTTGAGAGATCGCTCGCCGACGGACAGTTCTTCGGCACGGGCTTCCGGTTGCGGCGTGGCCTCGTCGGAGACAGTCGGGCTGGAGGTATCAGCCTTGGTGCTCATGGCCGTGGAGAGCGGCACCGGTAGCTTCACTGTCGGCTTCGGCAGCGTGCCGACCTTGTCGGTCAGCCACCGCTTGAGCACGCTGGCCTCAGGCCCGAGGCCAGCCTTTTCGGCGGGGGCATCGACGGCAGCGGCATTGTCCGGACTCGACGCCGGCGATCCGGCGGGAACCAAATCTGTCCATTCGGCCGTCAGTCGACCGGCCGGCGCATCCGTTGGTTGACCGCCTGCACGCAAGACGGCAGGTGAGGGCTTGATCTCCACTCGGAGCGGGGGAGACAAGACTTCTCCGATGTGCTGCGGGCTCCGCTCGGCCACCGGCTGGATGGCAGCGGCGGCTTGGCTGGGCCTGGTTGTGGCCCGCGGATCCACCTGCTGCGCAACCGCCGGTCTGGCGTCGTTGCCCTGCATCGCGTGCGACGGCACGTTGCCGCGGGTGGGTTGCTGGGTCCGCTTTGCGGCCGGCTCGCTCATTGATTCGATCCATTGCGGCATCCGCATGATCGCGCGGGGCGGTTCAGGACGTGTGGCTTCATCAGCGCGGACGGCACCAATGAGTGCGACGGCTGCCGCGCCGGAAAAGAGTGTTCGGGAGAGTGACAGGTGCAGGCACCGCAGCATGGCCACGAAAGAATCCTCCTTGGTTGCGAACAGCAGATGCCGTAAGGCGGCGGGAAGGTAGGAGCCGGGATTCGCCACGTCCAGAGCAAATGGTGGCCGTGCTTCCACCGAAATCTGCTCTTCCAGCCAGGTCCCGTTCTTCCGGGTTCCATTCCGAACTCAATGACCCACAATCGAGGCGAAATGGCCCTTAGCCCCATTCCACGCAGTCCACGCAGACTGGATGATTCCCCCCTTTCCTTCACACGGTAGCCGGCGCATGCTACGGCGACATGAATACTCCACGCCCGCAGCATGTGGTTGTCATTGGAGGCGGAATGGCCGGGCTGGCCGCCGCCGAGGCCCTGCTGCCCGCTGCTTTTGAAGCCCCCTCCGAAGCAGCCCGCCGGGTAACGCTGATCGAACCCTCCGACCGATTTGGTGGGGTTGTCCTGACAGATCGCCGCGAGGGTTGGCTGATCGAGCGATCCGCTGACAGTTTTCTCGCGGCTCGGCCCGAGGCTGTCGCGCTCATTGAGCGGCTGGGCCTCACCAGCGAATTGATTGGCGTCGATCCACGGGTACGGAGGGCCTTGGTGCTTCACAAGGGCCGCACGCAACCCGTCCCTGCCGGCTTCAGGCTGCTCGCCCCCGGACGACTTCGCAGTATTCTGACAACACCGCTCCTCTCCCCGCTGGGACGACTACGGCTGATTTGTGAACGGTTCGTGCGGTCGAGGAGCGTCAACGCAGAGGATGAATCGCTCGAACACTTTGCGGTACGGCGACTGGGCCGCGAAGCCTTCGAGGGTCTCGTGCAGCCGCTTGCCGCCGGTATCTGGACGGCCGATCCAGCCCGCCTGAGCATGGCGGCGGCCTGCCCGGAATTCTTCGCCATGGAACTCGGCGCTGGGAGCCTGTGGGCCGGCGAGCAGATGCGGGCTAGGACTGCCACGGGCGAAACACAGGCCGCAGGCGCCCGTTACGGCCAGTTCCTCACGCTGGCCTCCGGCATGGAAACCATGCCACGGCGGTTGGCAGACCACTTGGCGGCCCGCGGCGTGCAGTTCATCAAGGACTCTGTGACCGAATTGTCGCAACTGCCTGATCAACGCTGGCGGGTTTCCCTACGCGGCATGACTGGCAACGAAGCAGCCGGTGCGCCCGCTGTGGTCGAAGCCGATGCGGTGATCGTGGCGGTGCCGTCAACCACGGCGGCCGCCCTGCTGCGTCGCTGTGATCCCACGTTGGCTGGCGAACTTGCTGCGATTGAATATGCGGGCTCGGCGATCGTGTCGCTGGGGTTCTCCCGGGACGACGTCGCCCATCCGCTCGATGCTGCGGGCCTCGTCGTACCACGTCGCGAGGGCCGACGCATGCTCGCCGCGAGCTTTTCGAGCCAGAAATTTCCGAGTCGCGCGCCAGTTGGATCGGTTCTCATCCGCACGTTCGTGGGAGGTGCGCTCGACCCCGAAACCGCGGCAGTCGAGGACGCGCACCTCGTGCCACTTGTCCTTGCAGAATTGCGGGATGTTCTTGGGGTCAGCGGCAGTCCACAGATCGTGCAGATAAACCGCTGGCTGGGGGCCATGCCGCAATACACTGTTGGACACTGTGACCGCGTGGCGACCATCCAGCAACTGGTCGCTGGCCGCCGCGGATTGGCTCTCGCAGGTTCGGCCTACGAGGGCGTTGGCATACCGCAGGTGATCGCCTCAGGTCAGGCAGCCGCTGCGTCCGTGCGGCAACCATAGCAGCCGTCGTGCCGAAAAAAATCCGACACAAGAAGCCGCTTACTTCTTCTTGCCAGCGGCAGGTGCCTTGGCACCAGCAGCCGCATCGCCCTCTTCCTTGGCCTTCTTCTTTTTCTTCATGGCGGTCTTCATGACCCGCACCTTGGGCAGTCCGAGAGGGCTACGGCCTTCCTCCCATCGCTCCTGTTCCTTGAGCTTGATGATCCGCTCGCCGCGGGAGAGCACGCCTCGGGCACTGGAGGATCCCTTGCGAACGCGGAGGCTTTTATCCATGGTCATCGGCGTGGATCCTTCTCGGCAACAGAATAAGGGGGGGTATGGCCTGCGGGATCTGAACCCGTTCCAGACCCACAGAATCTAGAAACCGGGTGCCCAGGCTTCAAGTCCTTCCCTGTGAAACCCGGGCATCACGGTTCCTGGCTCAGATGGCAACACCGGCGATCCGCTCCAGAAATTTCTCCAGGGTGGGGGGCCGCCGATCGGGTTCGGCCGCAATGCAGGCCATGATGGCATCGGCCAGTTGAGGCGGTATCTCGGGCCAGAACTCGCGAATATCCCGCGACTGCGAATCGTGCCTGAGGGCTGCCTTGCCCCCGGCGGCCCGCGGCCAGGGCATGTCAAGCGTGCAGATCTCGAACGCCGTCACACCAAACGAGAAGATGTCGATCCGTTTGTCGATCGGTCGCCGACGAACAACCTCGGGGGCCATGTAGCTCGGGGTGCCGATCCGGTTTCCAGGCTGCAGAAATGCCGGCTGATCCGGGACCGTAAGGCCGAAATCGAAGAGGATGAGACGACCATCAGGACGCAGCATGAGGTTGCGCGGACAGATGTCCCGATGGATGAACCCTGCGTTGTGAACGGTGGCGATCGCCGACGCCGCCTGACGCACGAGGTCGAGTCGCTGGGCCGGCGGAAAGGGTTCGTGTGACGACATCACCGTGTGAAGCACCTTGCCCGGGATGAATTCGAGCAGGATGTAGGAATCGCCCGCTGTCGATTCGCCCCACTCCAGGGTTTTGGCGATGTTGTCGCCGGCGATGAGCATGCCGATCGCTCCCTCGCCTGGCTTCTTTAAGCCGCGGTATCGGCCCTCAACAGGATCACTCTTCGCGTGATCGATGATCTTCAAACCCAGAACCGTCCCCGTCTTGATCTCACGCACCTTGTAAAAATGCGACATGGTGCCGGTGACGCTCTCCCGCATCCGTTCAAAACGGCGCCAGAGATCGACACGGGGCTTGCCGCCAAAGAACTTCTCGAAGAATTCGGAAAGCTGCATGGGGCGGGCGTCGCGGGAGGGTGCTGCCCGCCACAGGGAATGGCGGGCCACTGGGGCGCTCTCTCAGGATACCACCGAGGAACCCGATGCGGTCTCACTCGGATCGAGCATTCCCCGCCAGCTTCAGATGTTCTTGAGCTTCGACAGCTCGGCATGGGCAGCGGCAAGTTCCTTCTCGAGCCGCGGCACCTCGGCGGGGTCGTCGGGCTGCTGCTTCGCACCCGTCAACAGTTGCTGCAGCTTGGCGATCTTCTGCTGCAACACTTCCAGGCGCTTCTTTTCCTTCTTGTCCATCGGAGATCCTCCGCTCAGCTCAAGGAAAGCGACTCATGACGATACAGGCTCACGGTGACGGCACTGCTTCAGAAGTCGCTTCAGAAGTCGCTTGTGGAGTTACTTCTGGAGTTGTTTCTGGAGTTGCCTCGCTGTCATCCGCACCCCGGGTGCGGAAATTCGATCCTGCCTCTCCGTCTTGGTAACGAGTGTCGGGCATCTCCTCACCTGAGCCCCCAGATTCGATCCGCACGCCATTCTCATCACCCAAGAGATTTTGCCCCGTGTGCAGCTGCCGCATCCAGCCCGAGAGCATCACGACCGCCAGCGTCAGGCCAAGCGTGACGGAGAGCCACTTGGCACGGTCGTTTCGCACCCACTGCGTGCCCGCACCGCGGCCGACGAGCGCGCTGGCAAAGTAGAAGGCCACCAGTGCCAGCAGGAACTTCGCCCCAAACAGGGCGTGATAGCTCGTCTCCCGCATCCACTGGCCGTTCGCCCAACCTTCCGCCTTGACCCGGCCATTGAACAGCAAAAAGTTGGCCAAGCCGCTCGCCAGGAGCACCGTAATCGCACCGATCACCCACGGCAGCCAGCGGCGGCGGATCGCGTCGTGGATCCTGTCCCGTGTGGTGGAGTCTATTTCCGACAGTGCCGGCACCAACGCAAAGCGGGCGAAGAACAGCCCTCCCATCGCCACGATGGCGGCGAGTACGTGGGCCCAGCGAAGCAGGAGCAGGGTCGGATCCATGGGAAATTTCCTGGAATGGGATCGATGGAGATCCGGGAAATGGTACCCGATGAGAGACGCCCCCCCAAGTCAGTCGATTCTACCAGCGGTTTGCCCGTTGGAACGGACGCACGTAGAGTGCGTCGTTTCTGCCCACGCAGCTGCTGGGCCGATCGATTGAAACCACACCCGTGAACCACGCCATGTCTCCCGACCATCCCGACGACTTTCTCCCGCCGGAAGAATCGACGGAGGATCTGCTGGCCGCTTTCGGGCAAGGCCTGACAGGCGAACACATGCATACTCGCTGGATGCGGCTCGCGCTCGATGAAGCGCGCATGGCAGCAGCCGAGGACGAGGTGCCGGTGGGTGCGATCGTAGTGGCCGCCGGGCGGGTGATCGCCAGCGCCCACAACCAGCGAGAACAGCTGGCTGATCCAACCGCCCACGCAGAAATGATCGCCCTGACACAGGCAGCGGCGGCACTTGGTTCCTGGCGACTCGAGGGCTGCACGCTCTATGTCACGCTCGAACCCTGCCCGATGTGCGCCGGCGCGATCCTCCAGGCCCGCGTGCCAGTGGTCGTGTGGGGCGCGGCCGATCCCAAGGCAGGCGCAGTCGAATCGCTCTACCGGCTCTTTGAAGATCCCCGGCTCAACCACCGGGTCGATCACACCGGCCGGGTGCTGGCCGACGAATGCGGCCAGATACTCAGCACCTTCTTTCGCGAGAAGCGAAAGTGAAACAAGCTTCGCCGTAAGCGAAAGCCAGCGGCTGAACCATCGTCAAGCGGTCCAAGCCGCCGGGGACGGCAGAAGTCTCGTCGCGGAGGATTTTTCTCCTTCCACGACCTACGGCAGTGCATTCCCCAGAAGGTCGAAAAATCCTAACGCTCCTCGAGCTTACGCCGATCCCCGGCTCATCCAAAACTGCTTCACAGGATGCGAAGCGCAGCACCAGCAAACTGCGTTTGCACAGCGAAAACGACACGACGTCGTGTTTCGCGGAAAGATAGCTCCTCGAGCTTCCGCCGATCCCCGGCTCATCAACTCTCAGCGTGAAGGAAGCCGGTCGGAGGCACGCGCAGGAGTCCGGTGAATTCTGCGACTCACGAGCGATGCCCGATTCGTCCAAGAGCCTCCCGTAGCAGAATCCGCCGGCGACGAGCATGCCGCAGACCGGCGGGCTGGATTCAGCACGTGGCAGCAGCGTCAACGTGTTGGGGGGGTGCAAGCATGCCCAACAGGAAGGACGAACCTAGCCGCGTTTGTTGATCGGCACGAACTCGCGGAGGGTTTCGCCGGTGTAGATCTGCCGCGGACGGCAGATCTTCTTCGTGGGCGAGTGGTGCATCTCGATCCAGTGGGCGATCCAGCCCGGCAGCCGCCCCATGGCGAACAGCACGGTGAACATCTGCACGGGAATGCCCATCGCTCGGTAGATGACGCCCGAGTAGAAGTCGACGTTGGGATACAGCTTCCGCTCGATGAAGTAGTCGTCGGCGAGCGCCACCTCCTCGAGTTGCTGAGCGATGTCGAAGATCGGATCACGCAACGAGAGCTTGGCAAGAAGCTTGTCGCACGTGGCCTTGATCAGCTTCGCGCGCGGGTCGTAGTTCTTGTAGACCCGGTGGCCGAAGCCCATGAGGCGGAAGCCCGAGTCCTTCTTCTTGGCGAGGTCGACGTATTTCTTGACGTTGCCGCCGTCTGCACCGATCTTCTCGAGCATTTCCACGCAGGCTTGGTTGGCACCGCCATGGAGCGGTCCCCAGAGGGCGGAGATGCCCGCAGAGATGCTGGCGAAGAGATTGGCATCGCTTGAACCGACCATCCGGACGGTGGATGTGGAGCAATTCTGTTCATGGTCGGCATGCACGATCAGGAGCATGTCGAGCGCCTCGGCAAAGTCGGGATCGCAGTGGTATTCCTCACACGGCACCGCGAACATCATCTGCAGAAAGTTCTCGCAGTACGAGAGATCGTTCCGCGGATAGATCAGCGGCTGGCCGATCGACTTCTTGTGGCTGTAGGCTGCGATGGTGGGGAGTTTGGCCAACAGGCGGTGCACGCTCACCTCCACCTGACGAGGATCGCGAACGTCAAGTGAATCCTGGTAGAACGTGGAGAGGGCACCCACCACGCTGCCGAGAATTGCCATGGGATGCGCATCACGGGGAAACCCGTTGTAGAAGCTGCGCATGTCCTCGTGAATCATCGTGTGGTGCGAGAGTGAATTTCGGAAGCCGTCGAGTTCGGTGGTCGAGGGCAAATTTCCGTAGATCAGCAGGTAGGCCACCTCGACGAAGTCGCACTTCTCGGCCAGCACCTCGATGGGATAACCGCGGTACCGCAGGATCCCCTTCTCGCCATCGAGAAAGGTGATCGCGCTGGTCGTGGAACCGGTGTTGACGAAGCCCTCGTCGAGCGTGATGGCGCCGGTCGCACTCCGCAGCTTGGCGATGTCGATGCCCTGCTCGCCTTCGGTGCCCACGACAACCGGGAATTCGGTGGTACGGCCGCCGATTTCCAGCCTTGCTGTCCCCGCCGACTTGGTGCCCGGCCAGGGCGGATTGACGGGGGCTGGCGAGGCAGAGGATGTCTGGGACGCACTCATGAGGCCAATCTCCTGGGCATGTGGGCAGCCGGCACGGAGCGGAACGCCGAACGCGACCATCCGCAGCAAAAGTCCGCCAGAGGCGGCAGTCTAGCCCGCGCCGCACGGGTCGGCAATCGCTCGCCGAACGGCTGCCGATTGTTACCGGGTCGTACGGGGCTGGCTCGCAGTTTGGGAGGCGGCTTGGGACGGACCTCCGCCAGGCTCGTCATCGAAGACCGTCCAGACAGGGGTGCGGCCGCGGACCGTGGCAAGGTATTCATCCATCTCGCGTTTGCGACGTTCGTCCGCGAGTTTGTCGCGGATGCCGACCTGCGCCTCGATGAAGGGGGTGCGGCCGGCGTCGGTCCGTTCGATCACCCGCACGATGTGCAGGGCCGATCCATCGTCGAGGATCGCACTCATCTGGCCAACTGGCAGCGTGAAGACGGCCTCGTTGATGACCTTCGAGACGAGGCTCCCTTTGGTGGTCCAATCGAAGACGCCGCCGGTTGCCGCGGTCGGCCCCTCCGACCCCGTCCGAGCAATGTCGGCAAAGGGTTTGCCTTGCATCACCTCATTGCCCATGGCTGCCAGCATGGTCCAGGCCTGCCCACGCGGTCGGCTCGCCGTGACCTTCACGGTAAGCTGCTCGAAGCGGGCCTTGGCGGGATACTCGTATTCGGCCAGATGATTCTGGTACCACGCGATCATTTCCGCGTGCGGGATCTCCCCGTCGTTCACCACCTTTTGCTGGATCCATTGCTGGGCGAGAGCCCGCTCGAAGAACGTCTTGCGGATCCGGTCGAGCGACTGACCCCGCGACCTCAGCAACTGGTCGTATTCCAGAGCATTGGCCACTCCAGCATCACTGACAAGCCGTGGCAGTTGTTGTTGATCAAACGCCTCGTTGACCTTCTTTTCGATTTCCGGCAGGCGATCCTCGGGAATCGTTCGGCAGGCGTCGACATAAATCACTAGCGACTCGACGTGCTGCTTGATCACCTGCCGGCAGATCTGTGCCTTCAGTTCTCGGATCTGCTCGGGGGTGAGGCCTCCCGAGACCTTGTCGAGCCAGGCCAGCGCTGAAGGGGTGAGCAGGTCGCCTTCCAGCACGACCTCTGGTCCGACCCGGGCGACCACCCGGGCGTTGTCGAGCGACTGCATTCCGTCCGGTTGGCCATCTGAAGCGACACCCGCCGGAAGCGTTTCCTCGAAGCCCGCCTGAATGACGCCTGATTTTTTCGTCCCGGATTCGACGGCGTCTTTCTTGGGAGCCGCAACCGGTTCGAGGGGAGCGCCCGGGTTCGGCAGGATGCTCGACAGCACATGGTTGTCCTTGCTGCTCTTGCCATCCTCGGCACCGTTCTTGGCTCCCGGCCAACCATCCGGCCGTGACACCGCCTTCGGCACATGAGGCATCTGTCCGGGGCCAACCAGGCTGCGGGTGGCTGGGGCCGCGGTGGCCGCAGGGCCGCTGGCGGCTGCGGCCGGATCGTCAACCGGTTGGGAGGGATCTTGGGCGGTCGCATCGATGGCGAACAGCAGGACAACCGCGCAGCTCAGCCACGCGAAGCTTGTGCGCACCTCAATTTGGCGGCCGGGATGGGTCATCACGGTCTCGGTCGGGGAGATCCAGGAACCGCTCGGCAACCCACGCTACGGTCGCGTGGGTGTCGAAGCGGGCCGGGGACTATAGGGACGCCCTCGCGTGGGTCGCAAGAGCGTCCTGACCGCGGCCAAAAGCCTGTCTGGATCATCACAAACCCGCTTTTCGAGTGGTACCACGGCGCTTTTATCACCGACCACTCGCAGCGTTTTCCCCCCAGCCTGCCAGGCTGCCCGCAGCCGCTGGATGGCCTGCGGGTCGTGGTGGCCGATCACGAGCATGCCCGGTTGCCGGGTGATGGAATCGATGCCGTGGGCCGCGGCCGCAACCCGCAGCCGGGCAAACTCCAGCATGCGTGTCACCTCGGTCGGCAGGGGGCCGAACCGGTCGACCAGTTCCGCGGCGAGGTCATCGACCTGCCCTTCGCCCGTGACCCGCGACAGTCGCCGGTAGACGTCGATCTTGGCGCGGAAATCGGGAATGAAGTCACGCGGTAGCCAGGCCGTGCCCGGCAGGTCGATGGTCACCGGCGGCGGCTCGGCCGGCGGCATCGACTTGAGCCCGCGGACAGCCTGCTCGAGCAGCCGGCAGTAGAGCTCGTAGCCGACGGTCGCGATGTGGCCGCTCTGCTGCGTGCCGAGCAGGTTGCCCGCGCCGCGGATCTCAAGATCGCGCATGGCGAGCGAGAAACCGGCCCCCATGCTGGAGAACTCCTGAATGGCGCGGAGCCGCTTGGCCGCCGTACTCGTCAGCGTGGCTGCCTCATCGACGAGCAGGTGACAATAGGCACGGTGGTGGGACCGACCGACGCGACCGCGGAGCTGATGGAGGTCGGCGAGGCCGTAGGTATCGGCCTCGTCGATGAAGATGGTGTTGGCCCGCGGGATGTCGAGGCCGCTCTCAATGATCGTCGTGGCCAGGAGAATGTCGGCCCTCCCGGCGACGAACGTGAGCATCACCTCCTCCAGTTCCGATTCGGAGAGCCGACCGTGGGCGATGACGATCGTTGCCTCGGGCACGATCTGCGAGAGCCGATGCGCGACCTTGTGGATGTCGTTGATCCGGTTGTGCACGAAGAACACCTGACCGCCCCGGGCGAGTTCCCGGTCGATGGCACCGCGGATCAGCCGCTCGTCCCAGCGGGCCACGCGAGTTTCGACGGCGATCCTGTTGGCGGGCGGCGTGGTGAGGTTGGAGATGTCGCGGATGCCGAGCATCGCCATGTGGAGCGTTCGCGGAATCGGCGTGGCGGTCATCGTGAGCACGTCCACGCTGGCGCGGAGCGCCTTGAGCTTTTCCTTGACGTCCACGCCGAACCGCTGCTCTTCGTCGACGACCACGAGTCCCAGGTTGGCGAAGTGCATGTCGGTCTGGGCGATCCGGTGCGTGCCAATGACTATGTCGACGGTGCCCCGTGCGAGTCCCTCCAGCGTGTCACGTTCCTCCTTCGTCCCGGTGAGCCGCGAGAGCGCCCGGATCGTGAAGGGGAATTCGGCGAACCGGGCGACGAACGTGCGGCGATGCTGCTCGGCCAGCACCGTCGTCGGCACGAGCACGGCTACCTGCGAGCCCGCCTCCGCCACTTTGAAGGCCGCACGCATCGCCATCTCAGTCTTGCCGAAGCCGACGTCGCCGCAGAGCAGCCGATCCATGGGCCGCGGCCGCTCCAAGTCGGCACGGATAGCCTCGATGGCGGTGAGTTGGTCCGGCGTTTCGTCAAACGGAAAGGATTCTTCGAAGCTGCGTTGCCAGGGAGTATCGGGTGGAAATGCCGCGCCGGGACGGCTCTCCCGCCGGGCCTGCAGTTGGATCATGTCGGCGGCCATGTCGGCGACGGCCCGCTCGACCGCAGCCTTCTGACGTTCCCAAAGCGTGCCGCCGATCTTCGCAAGCTTGGGGGCAAGTTTGGTCCCACCGACATATTTCTGCACCAGTTCGATACAGGAAGCCGGCACGTAGATCCGTGTGCTCTCCGCAAACTCGATCTCGAGAAACTCCTCCGTGCGGCCGTGCTTTTCCAGGAGCTTGAGGCCCTTGTAGCGGCCGATGCCGTGGGCGACGTGCACGACGTAGTCGCCCTCGTGAAGGTCGAGGAAGGTGTCGATCGCTCTCGAGAGCCGCTGTTTGGTGGGCCGCGATGTCGCCACATCCTCGCGACGGAAGAGCTCCGCACTCGAAATCAGCACGATCTTTTCGGGCACGAGCCGAAAGCCGCCGGAGAGATGCCCCCTGGCGAAGTGCAGCCGTCCCGATTGCGCCGGCCCACAGTCGGCCAGCAGTTCCGAAAGCCGCTTCTCCTCCGCGGCGGTGGGCGCGACCACCCATACTTCCTGGTCACGGCCGACCGTTTCCAGTTCCTCGCGAACCCGGTCCAGCACCCCGGTGAACCGCTCCACGCTCTCGATCGCCAACAAGGCCGTGGACTCCATGCTCGACGGCGCAACGGCGGAAAGAGTCACCGAGGGAAACCGATAGATCCTGGCAAACACCTCCGCTGGATCGGAGAGCCCGGCGGTAGGGCCCGCATCGGCACCGGCATGGGCGAGTCGCTGGTGGGCTCGCTGCGCCTCCTCGGCAAGTTCCCCAGGCTCGACCAGCGCCCACCACGAGCCCGCCGGAACGATGTCGGCCAACTGCGTGCGCCGAGTTGGGAAGGCCTTCGACTCTGGCACCGAACGCTCAAGCGCTGTCAGGTCGATGGCGTCGAGGGCGTCGACGCTCCGCTGGCTGACGGTGTCGAAGGTGCGGAGCGACTCAATCTCGTCACCGAACAGTTCCACGCGCACGGGACGTTCCCAGTCGGTGGCAAAGAGGTCGAGGATGCCGCCTCGGCGTGCGAAGGTGCCGGGCGTATCGATGGCGTCGGCCGCCTCCCAGCCCCGCGCGACGAGCCAGTCGGCAAGTTCCGCCGGGTCGAGCCTGCCACCCACGACAAGCTGGCGGGTGCTCGCCTCGATCTCGCGCGGGTCGGCAAGCGGAGAGAGCAACGCCTGAATGGTGGTGACGATGATCCGCGGATGTGCCGCCGGGGGGGCGATGAGTCGCTTGACCAACGCGAGGCGGTCGGCTGCGGTGGGATTACCTGCCGTCACTGCATCGCCGTCATCTTCGAGCGCCGGCAGGACGGCAACTGGAAGCGGCGTGAACAACGCAAGGTCGTCGAGAAAGAAGTCGGCATCAGCGGCGTGGGGCAGCACGACCACGAGCAGGCCGGCCCGCTCCGGCATGGCGACCAAGGCCTCTGCCAACGCTGCCGCCGTCAGCGCAGAGGCCGATCCCCAGGTTCCGCCAATGGTGCCGCCATGTCCCGCCCGGAGACTGGCGACCACCTCGGCGAACCCATTGTGCGTGTCGAGCGTGTTGGCAAGGCCGAGCAATCGCCCGGCCGGCCCTGAAACCGTGGAATCGGCCACGCCGAGATTGTAGTGAAAGTGGTGGGCGGCGAGTCACTCTCCCCGGTAAAGTCCGCGTAAATTCCGCAAAAAATCCGCCCCTGACGCAGCAGGGCATTTATCGTGTATTTTTGAGGGGTCGCTGCCCGGCCGTTTCCGAACCAGCCAGCCCCACACCAGAGGAGCCCATCCCATGGCCACCGTCTCCCGACCCCGGACCTCCGAAGCCTTTGTCAGCGGGGCCGATGTGGTCGTTGAGTCGCTGATCCGCCACGGTGTGGACGTGCTCTTTGCCTATCCGGGTGGCGCGAGCATGCCGCTCCATCAGGCGCTCACCCGCGCGGCCGACAGGCTCCGCACCATTCTGCCGCGGCACGAGCAGGGAGGCGGCTTCGCGGCGCAGGGCTATGCGAGGACGACCGGCAAGCCCGGTGTCTGCATGGCGACCAGCGGCCCGGGCGCGCTCAACCTCGTGACGGCCATTGCCGACGCCAAGATGGACAGCGTTCCGATGGTCGCCCTCACCGGGCAGGTGGGCACCAGCGTGATTGGCACCGATGCCTTTCAGGAGACGCCGATCGTCGAGGTCTGCCGCGGCATCACCAAGCATCACTATCTCGTCACCGACGCCAACGACATCGCCCGCGTGATGCGGGAGGCGTTCCACATCGCCACCACCGGCCGGCCCGGCCCGGTGCTCGTCGATCTGCCGAAGAACGTCCAACTCGCACAGATCGTGCCAGACTACGATGCCCCGATGAATCTGCCGGGCTACCACCCCGAGGTCCGCAAGCCGCACCCTGAGCAGATTGCTCAGGTGGCCGCCGCGATCAAGCGGGCCAAGCGGCCGGTGATCTATGCCGGCGGCGGCGTGATCGCGGCCGAGGCCTCGGCCGAACTCCGCGAACTCGTGCGGCTGACAGGCATCCCGGTCACGATGACGCTCATGGGCCTGGGGGCATTTCCCGCCGACGATCCGCGGTGCCTGGACATGCTTGGCATGCACGGCAGCGTGTATGCCAACCAAGCCGTCGATCAGGCCGACCTGCTGATCGCGGTGGGCGTGCGATTCGATGACCGCGTGACGGGCAAAGTGTCGGAATTCGCCGAACACGGTTTCATTGTCCACATCGACATCGATCCCTCCGAGATCAACAAGAACAAACTTGTCCACGTGCCGATCGTGGCCGACGTGAAGGAGTCGCTGGCACAACTCAACGCGATCGTGACGCCGCCGGCGGCGTCCCTCGACGAATGGTATGCCCAGATCGACGCCTGGAAGCACGAGGATCCGTTCTCCTACGACCGCTCTTTCAAGGGCATCCTGCCTCAGCACGCGATCGCCGAACTCTCACGGCTCACCGCCGAACGAGACACGATCATCACGGTGGGCGTGGGCCAGCATCAGATGTGGTCGGCGCAGTTCTACAAGTTTCGCCGGCCGCGAACCTGGCTCTCGTCGAGCGGCCTGGGCACGATGGGCTTTGGCCTGCCGGCGGCGATGGGGGCCAAGGTCGCCCACCCGGAGTCGCTCGTAGTCGACATCGACGGCGACGGGAGCATCCTCATGAACATCCAGGAGTTCGCCACCTGCCACTGCGAGAACATCGGCGTGAAGGTTCTGCTCCTGAACAACCAGCACCTCGGCATGGTGGTGCAGTGGGAGGACCGGTTCTTCAAGGGCAACCGGGCACACACCTACCTCGGCCCGGTGGGCAATCCCGAGGCCTCGGGTCAGGGCAACGGTATCTCGCCAGCGGCCCGCTACCCCGACTTCGTGGGCATCGCGCAGGGATTTGGCTGGCAGGCCGAAACGGTCGTGGAGCGAGGCGACCTGGAAGCGGCGCTCAAGCGACTGATCGACGCACCGGGGCCCGCATTGCTCGACGTGCAGGTGCCCTACCAAGAGCACGTGCTGCCGATGATCCCGTCGGGCGGCACGGTTCGTGACCTGATCAAGCGCTAGTCGGGCCGTTTGGGCCATCGACCGGCTGCCGAACTCGAGCGCCTCTTGGTTAGGTGTCGCACCGGCTTCGGCCGCGTCAGGGCTTTTGACCCGCGGCGCCGCGAGGCATCAGTTTGGACAATGCCTGTCGGAGAATCGGCTCGAGGGGCCGTTCATCCAACGCCATTGCCATCCGACGCATGCTCTGAGCCTGCGTTTTGACAGGTTCTGGAACATCGCCCATCAACAGCGCGAGCCCGCGTTTGGAATCGTCGGTGAGAATGGCGTCCGCGAGCACGGCCAGGCGCCAGGCGGCCCGACGGCACACCTCCCGCGGGATCAACTGGGCAGCCGCCGGTTGGCCGATCAGATCGGCGGGCATACCGGCACCGCTGAATTCATCCTGCGAGACGATTCCGGCGGAACCTGGCAGGGGCTGCCCTACTCCGCCACCGTACTGCCGATCGAGCAGGAGCTTGTCGGCGGCGGCCACATCACGCTCGAGCGACACTACGGCAAGACCTCCAATCGATTGAATGAGAGCTGCTGCATCGACCTTCGACTCCGGGCCGGCTACAGCCGCCAGAGCCGCTGCAGCCCGCACACGCACATTGATTGAACGGCTACCGTCGTCCAAGATCCGCACAACTTCTCCCGCCGTGTCAGGCTTCATCGGCCCCAAGAACTGCAGCATCGTCAGGCAGCGTGACGCCATCCAGTCGTTCTCGACGACCGTTTCCGGCGTGGTCGGCTCCTTGAGAATCGCCTGGATGGCAGGGACAGCTATGGAAGCCATCCGTTGCTGCTCCTCAGCCACGCCCTTCGTCGCCTCGACATGCTTCGCAAGCCCGACGCAGGCTGCAATCCGCACCGCCTTGGGCAGGTCTGTATTGGAGACCGCCTGCGCAAGCGTGGCAGCGGCAGGCGGCCAGGGCTTTCCCGTCGACTGCAACTCGCCGATCAGCAGCATCGCGTTGACCCGCACCGCCGGATTGGCGTCGTTCTTCGCCGCGAGTGTCTCCATGAAACTTGCCACTGTCTTGGTTGCCTCTTCGGCTGACCTTTCGTTCGCGATGCCGCCGAGCAGGAACTCTCGCAGCCGCTTGCGAGTCCGTTCGATCGTCGACCGGTTGGCTTCCATCTGCAGTTGCGGCAGCGCGATCTGCTCAAGAAACTCGCGGGCAGTCGCATCGAAGGCACCACCGCCACTCATCGCCTCCTTGTAGGCTTTCGTCTCTGGAGCCGCCTCCACATCCTTCATCGTTGCGAAGCGGGCACTATCGTCCTGAGCGAAGGCCCCGGCCGCCAGGGTGAACCACGCCACGACGGCCACAAGGCAAACACTCGACGGACGAAACCCGCGAACGCAAGGCTGTCGCAGGCCAGAATGCATGTGGCTCATGGGAAGAAATTCCGGGGCTAGTTTCTGGGTGCGGGTGGGTTATCAGAACGGCGACTCACCGCCGGGTCGTTGCTGGCCTGCGCGATCACCCGCGGCAGCATTCGCCTGATCGGTCGGCAGCGTGGCACGATACCGTTCAAAGTCCAGTTGTGAATCGGGCGAAGAAACAACATCAATGATGCCGTCTGGACGGAGAAAGATCATCTCAAGCGGCTCCGGTGGCGGCGTTGCCTTGCCACCCCTCGTCTCCGTGCGATCCTCGCGTGCGCCACGGACATCGAGCAGCACGCGGTTGGTTGTGATCGAGTCTCCCAGCGACCGCAGTTCAGCGGTTTTTTTCTGCTGCGAGTCGACGTTGGCGAGGCCACCGGGCTCCATGATCAGGACACGCAAAGCGAGCGACCCGGTATTCGGTTTTTCACCAAGAATCTGCACCGCAAACATGCCTGGCTTTATCTTTTTCAGGACCTGCTTTCCGACTGGTTGCACGAGCAGGCGCGCGCCATCCGACACGACGACCGGTGCAGTGGCTTTGCTCTCCGGCGATTCAAGAATAGGCTTGGTTGCAAGCGACGCCTCGACGAGGTGCCGGCTGGGAACATTTAGGTTCGGATTCCAGCAAACGACCTTCACACGATAACGATACGTACGTCCCGGCTTCACATCCAAGTCGATGAACCGAAACAAGCGGTATTCCGGCCCCAGCATCACCGATCCGGCCATACCGGGCGCCATGCCGGAGTCCTCATCAACCGGCATAACGGGAACGCCAAAACCAGGTTTCCCAATGCCGCCACCGACGGATTCCTCGTTCGCTGCCCCAAAGATGTTGGTGCTCGTCTCGGCTTTCACCTGATCGGCCAAAGCCTGCGACTTTTTCTCCTCCGCATCGCGTTGCAAATAGTCCACAAACCAGGGGTGCATCGCATTCAGGCCCCAAGAACCGTCGGCGAGCTGCGGCATGGGGCTGGAAAATGGAATGGGCGATACTGCAAGATCACGATTCTCCTGAGTCGTTGGAATCGTGATCGTGGCCAGCGCCGGCTCCGATTGAAAACCCACCCACTCGGCGCCGTACCGAATAACCGCCTGTTTTACGTCGATGGGGCTCCATTTCTCGGCGGCGCCGGGCTGTATCTCGGCTCGCTCGATGCGATAGCTGCTCCAATTTGGCGCGTCGATAGTCGCGTTCTTGAAGCTCGCGTTATCAAACCGTGAATGATATTCCTGCTGCTGCTTCTTGAGTGGAATGAGGCCCGTGACGAGAACGTAGGGCACGACCTTGCCCTGCGGTCCGAGTTGTTGATCGGGCTGCAAAGCCTGATCCTGCTCCGGCTGCTCCGGCTGGTCCGGCTGCTGCGCCTGCTGGCCTGGTCCACGACGATTACCTCTCGGCTTCTGTCTCGGCGCGTTGCCGTCATCAAGATCGGGGGCACGAACCTGCGGAGCCACGCGCCCGCCGGGCGGGGCCTTGACCGCCAGAACAGCAGCCCCAGAGACGGCCCGCAGGTCTTCAATGGGCAGAATGTCCGGGCTGCTCCGCCGCGCCAGTTCGCCAAAGAGCGGCCTGCTGAACAGCGCATGCGGTGGTTCGGAAACTACTTTCGGTTCCCGCCATTGGGTAACAACCTCCGCCAGCGTCTTATCACTTGCCCGCTCTTCAGCCGGCGGATTTTTCACCGCATCGATGTGCTCAGACGCCGCGGCTGCACTGGCTACGATTGCCTGCGGTTCCTGCTTGGAAGAGGGCCGCAGATCGCGGATCGTTCCAATGCCACCCCAAACAAGACCGCAGGCCGCCAGACCGATTATGGCCGCAATGATTTTCTCACCATGGCTCAGAAAAAACGACAGGACGGCGGCCTTGTTGAGGGCGAACTTTGGCATTTTCATGATGCGGCCCTCCGGCGGGAAACTGGAGAAGACATCGCAGCCTTGTCGCCAGCCTCAGCCGACTCCAAACCGACAGCTTTTTCGGATGGCGGTGTCGCCAAGCCGATCGTACCGCGGAGTTCAAGGGAAACGTCGTACATCCGGCCCGAGCCGCCGGGACCGGCAGCCATCGGATCGGCAGCGGCCTGGCCCATCGACACATCGACAGCAGGGCCGCCCGACGCGTTGATCCGCACCTGACGCACATCAATCGGGATTGCAGACGTTGACAGGCTGACAAGCAGCGCGTCGATCTGCCTCTGATCGATGACGACCCGTAACACGAACGGCATCAAGTGAACCATCTGGCTATCGACAGCCGCAGCAAGTTCGGTGGCACTCAAGGGCTTTCCCGTGAAGTCAACGTAAATCCAGTTTTGAAGGCCGTCGTCGGGATTCGCCGGTGCAGGGGCCTGTGACGAACCGTCGTCGTCGAAAGATGATCTCGCTGCACCTGGAGCGACGACCAGTGCCCCACCGCCAAATCGCGGATTGGCAGGCCTGACCAAAACAGCCGCCCCAGACGCGCTCGGCGATCCTCCCGAATCATCGTCAGGTGACGCCATGGTCGAAGCTGACCCCGCCGCCACCCGGACAATGCGCTTCCCGGAGCCGCCGCCCGGATCGTCCTCCGCCGCTGGATATCCCACGGCGAGTTCATCGACTTTGGCAATCGCAGCGCTGTGCGGACCGGCAGCCGTTTTATTCATGCCGGCCAGAAGGTCGCAGAACATCCCATACACCCAGAGTTCTTCCTGGGCGAGCAGAATCCTCGTCGGCGAGGGAGGAGCCTCTTTTTCCCAATTGAACGATGTATAGATTCGCTGTTGATTTTCCGGACTCCACTCCATCATGTAGGGCGACGACTCGACAGCATCATCATCTGACGCCACGCCCGGACGCATCGCCGGCTGCCCGGCTGGCTGTCGACGGGTGTTTGGCCGCGATGTGGTCACATCCGACAGGTCCCCCATCTTAGGCTCGACCCCCATGCGGACGGGCAACCCTCGCACCAGCGTCCTCACCTTGTCTTTGTAGCGCTCACGAAACTGTGGGGACAGCTTTCCATCCGGCTTCAGCGTCTCCACCTTCTTGACGAAGTCGGCTCCCAGCGTTTCCTCAGGCCAGACGCGAAAGGTCTTTTGGCTGTCCCAGAAGGCCTGCCATTCCTTCAAGGTTTCTCTGCTGACCTGACTTGTTGTGGCTTCGATACTCTTGGACCATGAATCATTCGGGTGGTCCGCGACGCTGCTGATGCTCTGCAACGCCGTAACGTGCCCATCGATCTGCTGTCGCATCGACGCGATGTGCGATGTCATCGCAGCGCGGGCAATGAACAGCAGTGGCAAAAGGATCAGCGGCACGATGGCCGCCAACAGCCAGAAATAATACTTGAGAAAGATCGCCAACCACGGACGTAGCTGGTCCGATATGGAACTCTTGGCCATGATGTTGAGATTCCTGGCGAGACGGTGAGCCGAGGGCTTGAGACACGCTGCAGGGCCGGATCAGTCCGAGTTGTTACTTACTGGGGCAGCCCCAGGAGCGGCGGCAGCCGCAGGGGCGGCGGGCGGTGCTTCTCCGGCGGGCCGCGGCTGCCAACAGAATTGCACCACGAAATCGTATCGTCGCAGCACTAACTCCTGAGGCGATTCTAATTCCGACAGGTCGTCGGCCGGCTGCTGGGCCCTTGTCGCGAAGGACGGTGCATTTCCGCCACCCATTTTCGCCAGGGGAATTCGCACCGGCTTGATGGACGAGGACTGAACGATGACTGGAAAGCCGATACCGAGTTCGGAGACGCTCACCTCCTGACCTGCCAGCGGTCCTGCCGAAACAATCACCTTGTTTCCTTCGCCAAGCAGGTTTTTGATGAGCGTGGAACGGACATATTGGGCCCCTTCCATAGGCTTGTGGCGGTCTTCGTTGTGAAAATGATGGCCCTGCAACTCAACCACCCAGCCAGGACCAGTGGGGCCGCTGTTGGCGTTCGGTTTTGCTCCCTCGACAGCCGTGGCGTCAGGGGGGGCCGCGGGCTGACCGCCCTCGGCAGCCGGTTCGCCAGCGGCTACCGCAGGAGCTTCCGGAGCGTCGACCTCCTCGTCCTCTTCTTTCGCGTGGGTTTCCGCCCACTGCTGCTTCAGCCCCGCAAACCACGCGCTGAGTTCGGGGAAATACTGGCAGTCCATGCGATCGATGAGGAGTTCTTGCCGATCGGCAGGGTTCTCGGGAATCGGATCTGCCTCGTCACGGGGCAGCAGCGTCTCCACGGCCCGCAGCATATCGAGCGTTTCGAATCTCCGGTTCTGCAGCTTCGCTAGCCACTGCTGCTGGGCGATGGCGGTTGCCTGCTTTTCGCGAACCATGCCCACGGCAGCGGTGGCCGCCACAGACTTTTTCTTGACAGCATCAGCCTTCCCAAAGGCATCTGCGTAGAGATCGGGGGCATACGCAGTCCACGCCGCGAAGGTCCCGCTAAAATTCAGCATCGCAGCCGCCAGCAATCCCACCATTGCGGCAACGGCCCACGGCTTCTTCGCATCGATGATGCGGTCGCGAACGATTTCATCAGGCAGCAGATTCGTGCCGATCGCCGCCACGTCCGCCGCCTGGAGAGCCAAGCCATAGGCGGTGCCAAAGGCGAGTTGGTGCTCCCGGAATGCCGGGGTTGCGAGCACCGCCTCCCCCTCCAGGCCCTTGAATGTGTCCAGTCGCTGCACGTCGAGCTGAAGTTGCTGCCCCACGAAGTCGGTCAGGCCACGGAGCTTGGTGGCATTCCCCATCAGCAGCACTTTGGTGATCGTCGCCGTCCGATCGGCACCGGTGAAATAATTCAGCGATCGCTGCAGTTCAGAAGCAAACTCGTTGAACACCGGCTTCATCATTTTGAAGACGGCTTTCGGGTCTTCCGCCTTGACGGCATTGCGCTTGAGGTTTTCAGCCTGAGAAAATGTCAGCTTCATCCCCTGCACGAGCGCCTTGGTGAAGTTGCTCCCGCCTGCCGGAATACTCCGCTGCCAGATCCGGCGTCCGTTGGTGACCACCAGATCCGTGGAATCCACGCCGACGGACACCAGCGCCACGGAGGGAGCCGGCTCGTCTGGATCGATGGTGGCGGGATCGGGTAATTGATCGAACATCGCCATGTTGGCCAGCGCGATTGGCGCCAACTGCAACACGTCGACATGAATGCCCGCCTGCGTCAGAGGTGCAAGGGCCTTGAATACCTGTTCACGCTTCATCGCGAAGAGGGCGACTTCGGCATCGAGGACGAAACCGCTGTCCTCCATTCCGCCCGCAAGCCGCTGCCACCGCCAGACGACTTGCTCCAACGGAAAGGGAATCTGCTGTCGGGCCTCGTATTTGACGATGTCGGGAATCTTCTTGGCCTCGATCGGCGGCAGCTTGATGAACTTCGAGAGCCCAAGGTTGCCAGGCACGGAGACAGCCACCTTGTCACCCTTCAGATCGTGGCGACTGATGAGCTGTTCGAGGGCAGACTGAACCAGCTCAACGGGGTCGGCCTCCGGCTGGGTGCGAATCTTCGGGTATTCGATGTATTCGCATGCCACAACTTCCAGCTTCCGAGGCTGGGTGGACACGCGGCAACGCAGCGCCTTCAAAGCGCAGTTGCCGATGTCGATTCCCCACACATACGAAACGCGGGCCATGGCCGATTCCAGAAGATCCTTGGGAGCCCCTTCGTCCGAGATTCAGAAGGGCATCAAACGCTTCCCTACCAACACTTTATGAGCGATGTGCGCGGGGTGTCAAACGGGCCTTGTTCACGCCGGGCTCGGCCCTCCCGGCCGCCCCGTCTCAGCCTTGCCTCCAAACCCGTCCGCCGTGCTTTCCGCTTTCTGTTTTCCAGTGTCGCTAAACTCGTCGGCATGAAGCCTGACCGAATCGCCGTCTTTCTTCCCTGCCATTCCCTCCACGACTTCCCCACCTGGTTGGACGAGGCGGAAGCCGATGCATTGCTATCGGCCTGGACTTCGGCATGGCACCCCTGGCTGATCGCCACGACGGGCGCCATGCCCCGCTGGGCGAGTGTCGACCTGCCACCGGTTGATAACGCCACCCTGGGGATCGTGCCGACCCCGTGGGACGACCGTTTCGCGGCTCAGGCCGACACCGTCTGCACGGCCGGCTCGTGCTGGGTGCGCGGCGTCACCGGCCAGTCGGAGATCGTCTCCGCTGCCGCGGCAGCGTTGGCGGGGGGGCAGCCTGTCGCATCGCCGCTCCCCGGCGGGCACCTGGCAGAAGAGTTTCACGCCCTCGGCCTGGCCTCGCTGCTGGCGGAACTGTTGGCGCAGAGGATGCGATCCTCAAGCGGCCTGACGGACACGGGCTTTGCCGACGCCGCCATACGAGCGGCCGGGGCGGCGATCAACGGCGACGACCATGCTGCCCGGGACGCACTGCGGGAATGTTATGGCTTCCTCGAGGCCACGCGGGCGCACTACTATCCCGTCGATGTCTGGCTCCTCGACCTGGTTCTGCTGGCAGATACGACGCTCGGCAATGGACTCGACCAGGAATTGCGTTCACCGGTGCCGGCAGCGGTGGTTGCCACTGGCCGCGTGATCGAGCAGCTCGCCGCCCGCAACCCCGTGGCCCTCTCCCGTATGCGAGAACGTTGCGCAGCCGGCACGCTCGCCCCTGCCGGCGGTCGCTACGACTCGCAGTCCCTCGACGCGTGCACACCGGAGGAGATTGTCAGCTCGTTCGAACGAGGCCTCGCTGTCTGGCACGATACCGTGGGCGTGGTGCCCGTCACCTATGCCCAGCAGACTGGTGGATCATCGGCGATCCTGCCGCAGTTGCTTTCCACCCTGGGCTATACCGGGGTCATCTGGACGCTGTTTGACGGCACCCGACTGCCCGATCCATCCAGCAGCCGCCTCCGCTGGGAGGGCACGGGTGGCGGGTGCATCGACGGGGTCGCGCGGCCTCCACTTGATGCCCGCTCCGCCCAGGCAATTCTCAGCCTGGCCGAACGGATCGGCGACGCCATGGATCACGACCACACCGCCGTCATCCAATGGGCGCATTACGCCGGCACCGCCAGCCCCTGGTTCAACACGCTCCGCCAGATCGGTGCCGCCAGCACGGCGTTGGGCACGTTTGTGACGCCTCCCGAATTTTTCAGACGCACCGCGGGATCAGGCACGGTGGTCTCCTTCGAGCCGGATCTGTTTCCTGTGGGGCTGCCTGCCACCGCAGCCGTCGGCAACGACCCCGTTGGCGCTCAGGCGGCTGCAACCCGCGACGAAGCCCGCCGCGTGATGACTGCCCACGAGTCGCTACGCGACGCTCTGCCACGGCCGTCGACCTCTGTGGTCGCCCCGGGTGCAGTCGCCACAGGCCGTGCCCGTCGTGCATCGTGGGGCTTCCGTGCCCTCTTTGCGACAGACCGACGGGACGATGAGTTCGTGCTCGAGCATGCCATGCTGCGAGTCGCGATCCACCCACAGACCGGCGGACTGCTTTCGGTGCGACGTCCCATCGATCGAAGCAACCGATTGTCACAGCGGCTGGCGGTCCGCAGCACCCGACCGGCGCCGCCGCCGAGCCAGCCCTGGGAAGACGCCGCCGAACGGGCTGTCTATTCGGGGATGCAGGCCGATTCGATCGAACGCGTGGCTGCCGCCGGCGGGCGGGGCGAGCAGATCGTCAGTCGCGGCCGACTGGTCTCGGGACAGCATCGGCTGGAGGGTTCGTTTACTCAGCGGGTCGAACTCGTTTCCGGACTGCCGCTGGCGTTGATCGACATTGATGTGCAACTCACGAACCGGCCGCAAGGGCCGCTCTTCGAACACCATGCAGCCTGCCGTTTCGCATGGAATGAAAACGATGACGTCGACGTTCACCGCAGCCTGCACACGCAGTCGGTCGCCACCGAACGCGGACGCTTCACGGCACCTTGGTTCATCGAACTCGGAAGCCCGAATGAACCGGACAGTCGGCTGTCAATTCTCACAGGCGGTCTCCCGTGGCACGCCCGCACGATCCCCCACATGCTCGACTCGATCCTGCCACACCCAATGCCGACGACCGCTCCGTGCCGACTGGCCGTGGGGATTGGCCTCGAACGGCCCTGGGATCTGGCGGCTGCAGTGCTGGCCGACATGCCACCGCTGGCAATCCAGACCGCGGCGACACAGCCCGGGGTGCCCGCCAACATCCGGCTTACTGAAGGCTCTGTGCAGCATGAAGCGGGTCAGCTCGTGTCAGCTCGGGTCGGCCTGCTCGAATCGGCCGGGCGTTCCGGGGAGGTGCGGCTGGAATGGGCCTCTGAGGTGGCCCGGGCTTCGGTCTGCGGTCCGGGCGGTCAGCGGCTCTCCGCCGCCGGGTCAACCGCGGATGGAGTCACGATCGACGGCCGCGGGATCATCCTGTATCTCAGACGGTATCAGTGGCTACATCTCGAGGTGGAGTTTCGCAGATGATTATCACGCTCGACGGGCCGGCCGGTGCCGGCAAGAGTTCGGCCGCCCGGGCCTTGGCCGCCAGGCTCGGCTGGTGCTACATGGATACCGGGGCGATGTACCGCGCCGTCGCCCTGACGGCTCTGGAACGAGGCATCCTGCTCGATGACTCGGCCGGGATCGCGGCGCTTGCCGAGCAGATCCGGATTGAATTCCGTGACGGCCGCGTGAATGTCGACGGCCGCGACGTCTCTGCCGACATTCGCACGGAGCGGATCACGGCGGCAACGCGCCCCGTAGCCGATGCCCCGCCGGTCCGCGACGCGATGAAACGCATCCAGCGGCAGATGGCGGAAGGACTCGATGTCGTCACCGAGGGCCGTGATCAGGGATCGGTCGTGTTTCCGCAGGCAGATCTCAAAGTGTTTCTGACTGCCACGCCAGAGGAGCGGGCCCGCCGACGGCACCAGGAAGAGGTGAGCCGCGGCCAGTCTTCGACGCTCGCAGCGGTGCTCGAATCGCAATCGCGTCGTGACGACGGCGACTGTTCACGGCCAGTCGGCGCGCTGAAGCAGGCTGACGACGCGGTGCTGTTGGAGACCGATGGACTCTCGGCGGATGAGGTTGTGCAGCGACTGGTCGAGATGGTCGAGGTGTGTCGACGACTGCGGGGGCTGGCATGACCGGGGAATCAGACGCTACCGCAGTGCCTCGAACAGCGGGTCCGGCCGATGCAGTGAGCGGTGGCCAGAGGGGCCTTGGCCGCTGGCTCTACGACTGCCTGTGGGTGCTCTGCCGCACGCTCGCCGTGTCTGTGCTGGGCTTCCGCGTGCGATTCGCGGAGTCGCTGCCACGGGATGGTGGACTGCTTGTGCTCTCCAGCCATCAGAGCCATCTCGATCCGCTCCTACTTGGGCTCGCGGCCGATCGCCGGCTCTCCACACTGGCCCGCAGTTCGCTCTATCATTTCAAGCCCTTCGCTGCGGTCATCACAGCGCTCGACGCCGTGCCCATCGACCGCAACGCCTCGATGGTAAAGGCAATGAAAGCGATCATAGGCAGACTGCGGGCCGGTCATGCCGTGGCCATTTTTCCCGAAGGCACCCGGACGGCAACCGGGCGACTCGGAGAGATCAAGGGGGGCTTTGCGCTCCTCGCCAAGAAGGCCGCTGTGCCGATCGTGCCGGTGGCGATCGTCGGCGCCTACGAATGCTGGCCTCGCACGCGGCTCCTACCCCAGCCAGGGCGGATCCGGCTCGAATTCGGCCGAGTGATTCCGGCCGCTGAGATCGCTCAACTCGATGAACAGGCAATCCTCGCACTCTGCACCGCCCGCATCCACGAACTGGACACGAATGCCCGTCGCCTCCGCGCCGGCCTTGGTGTGTCAAAGGCAAAACCGCAGCCGACATGAGTCAAACGGCCTCAACCGCCGGACCTAACGGGTATCCAATCTAGCCAGGTATGCCTCCGGCCTTGCCGGAGTTCCGAGTGAACGCGACACCCAACTGCTCCCACGGCGGGGCGGCCGAGAAATCGATCTGTGGCACCGTCGTGATCGCGTGCTTGAGCGCTTGCTCCCAGCTGGAGCGAACTTCACCCAGTTCAGGGTCGCCAGCTTCAAGCCGGCGGTACCGCTTCACGGCCAGATCGTCGTTGGAGTAGACCAGCAGGTCGATTGGCGGCCCGACGGCCACGTTCGACCGCATCGTCGAATCGAGTGAGATGATCGCGTAGGTCACCGCCTGGTCGAGCGTGGTTTCGCCAAACCGGATGCCCCGGTCGAGGATTGGCCGCCCATACTTGCTTTCGCCGATCTGCAGAAAAGGGGAAAGTCGCGTGCAGCGCAGGGGATTGCCCTGCGCGTAGATCAGATAGAGCTGCGGCAGTTCACCTTTGATCTGTCCCCCAACGAGCAGGTTGACCGAGAAGTTGATGTTGTCTCGCTCCATGAATTCCCGGTCGAGCACTCCGACCGCCCGGACCTGACCGCCGACGCACCGGGCGGCTTCGTAGAAGTTGGCCGCACTGGCCAGCCCATCGCCGGCACGGAATTCCTGCTCGAGTCGCGTCATCACCGACTGCGTCAGCGAGAGGCTGCCGCTGGAGAGGATCGTGAACATCCGCTCGCCGGGAATGACGAAATTGTGCATTTTGCGGCAGACTTCTACCTGATCGATCCCCGAATTCGTCCGAGAATCGGAGGCCAGAACGAGCCCCTGATGGGTGCGGATGCCGACACAGTAGGTCATCAAATCCTCTGCTTCAGGGGGATGCTCTGGTAAGTGGCGCAAAAATTGCTGTGATGATTCCCGTCAAGGATCGCAGACTAGCGTAGACGATGCTTTCGTCAAGGAATGAGGCGGATGATATCCCACCAGCTCGCGGACAGTGCCCTTCGTTCGGGCACGGAGTGCCCAATTTCCGCGCAGGAGGGTCTGTTTGCTGGCTACGAACTCGGCGCGGCCTACGACGAAATGTTTGGCGTGAGTGCCAGCGGGGCGCCGCTGCCGCGGCCGCACTACCAGCCACTCCACGACCGGCTCATGCAGACGAGCCCGGATGACTTTCGCCGCCGCAAGGCGATGACCGATCTGTCGATGCGTCAGGACGGAGTCGGGTTCACGGTCTACCGCGCCGAGGAGGGAATCGAACGGGTGTGGCCGATGGACCCGGTGCCGAGGATCATTCCAGCCACCGAGTGGCGGCAGATCGAAGAGGGACTCACCCAGCGGATCAACGCCCTCAACCTTTTTCTCTGGGACGTCTATCACGATCAGCACATCCTGCGAGACGGCGTGGTGCCCGCGGGACTGGTGCTGCAGGGAGCGTTTTTCCGCCGTGAATTCGTCGGCGTCAACGTGCCCCGTCGGATTTACATCCACGTCTGCGGCACCGACCTCATCCGCGCGGCTGATGGCGAATATCTCGTGCTCGAGGACAACGCGCGCACGCCATCGGGCGTGAGCTACATGCTGCAGAACAGGCAGGTCATCAAGCGGGTGTTTCCGTCGCTGTTCAACGACTACGACGTGCTGCCCAACGACGATTATCCAGCGGCGCTCCTCGATGTGCTGCAGTACATCGCCCCCGAAGGCGTGCCGCAGCCGACGGCCGTGCTGCTCAGCCCGGGGATGTACAACTCCGCCTACTTCGAGCATAGCTTCCTCGCGCAGCGGATGGGCATCGAACTGGTCGAGGGGCGGGATCTGCTCATCGACGGCAATCGCGTCTTCATGCGGACCACCCGCGGTCGCCAGCGGGTCGATGTCATCTATCGGCGAATCGATGACGACTTCCTCGATCCGCTCACCTTCCGTCCAGACAGTGCGTTGGGTGTGCCTGGACTCGTCAATGCCTACCGGGCTGGCACCGTGGCGCTGGCCAACAGCATCGGCACCGGCATCGCCGACGACAAGGGAATTTATCCGTTCGTGCCCGACATGATCCGCTACTACCTCAAGCAGGATCCACTGCTCAACAACGTCGAGACCTTTCGGCCCGAGATTCCGGCACAGCGGAGCCATGTGCTCGACAACCTCGAGAAGCTCGTCGTGAAGCGGGTGAACGAATCGGGGGGCTATGGCATGCTGGTTGGGCCAGCCTCGACGAAACAGCAGCAGGAGGAATTCCGCCGCCTGATTCAGGCGAACCCACGGGATTTCATCGCACAGCCCACGATCCAACTCTCCACGCACCCCACCTTCGTCGACGGTCGCCTCGAGGGTCGCCACCTCGACCTGCGGCCGTTCGTGTTGTGCGGTGAGCGGGTGACGGTCACCCCCGGCGGACTGACCCGCGTGGCACTCCCGAAAGGCAGTCTCGTCGTCAACAGTTCCCAAGGGGGCGGCAGCAAGGACACGTGGATCCTTGCCGACAAGAACCCTGCCATCAGCGGGAAGACGTGAGGCCTCGATGCTTAGCCGGGTCGCCGACGCGCTGTTTTGGATGAGCCGCTATCTGGAGCGGGCGGATCACCTTGCCCGCGCAGTTGACGTCACATTTCAACTCGATCTGGATCTCCATGGCGTACTTGCCAACCCGGTGGAATTCGAGTGGAACGCATTGCTTTCCCTCCTCCGCCAGCCGCCGCCAAACGTCCGGGACGGCGAGGATCCTGTCGGTGCCGTCCAGCGGTGGCTTCTGCTCGACATGGCCAACGCCGGAAGCGTGATGTCGTGCGTGAACCGTTCCCGCAACAATGCCCGCAGCATTCGGGGATCGATCAGCCCGTCCATGTGGCGGGAGCTCAACAAGCTCTACTGGCGGCTCTCCGATGCCGCCCTGCCGGCTCGGGTGGCGGAATCGCCGCACGATTTCTGCGAGGAGGCGCAGATCGGTGTGCTGCTGTTTCATGGCGTCTGCGAAGCGACCCTCATGCACGACGAAGGCTGGCACTTCATCCAGCTCGGTCGGTATCTGGAGCGGGCCGAGAAGGTCCTGCGGATCCTCGACTCCAAATTCGGCCTCCTGGAGCGGGCCGGCGCGGCCGACCTGCCGATCAGCAACCTGCAATGGGGCGCCGTGCTTAAGAATTGTGCCGCCTACGAGGCCTACCAGCGGCTCTACATCAGCCGGGTGGAGCCGGAGAGGGTCGTGGAGTTTCTGCTCACCAATCCCGACTTCCCACACTCCGTGCGGTTTTGCCTCACGCGAATCCTGCAATCACTCACGGAAATCAGCGGCCGGCTCCCCGACCGTTGCGACGACGAGGTGGTGCGGACAGTCGGCCGGCTGCTCAACGATCTGGTGTATATGGATGGTACCGCCCTCGACGGCGAGGGGCTGCATTCCTTTCTCAGCAAATCCCTTTCGCGCTGCGCGAGGATTGGAAACCTCCTGCAGCAGCAATACGCCCTGCAGTAGCCGCACGGCCAACTGGCACGGAGACCAAGGAGATGCAGCGATGATCCTCGAAATCCAACATGAAACAGAGATGAACTATTCGCAGCCGGTGAGCGAATGGCTCTGCGAACTGCGAATGGAGCCGATGAGCGATGCCACGCAGCGCTGCCATTCATTCCAGATCAGTGTCGGGCAGACCGTAAACCTCTGTCATTATGTCGACGGCTTCGGCAACCGCGTGCATCACTTCAATCTCCTCAGGCCCCCCACGACGCTGCGAATCCTCGCCGCCAGCGTCGTCGAGACGGAAGATACAGGCATCGGGCCCATGGCCAGCCAGACAGCTTTTTCGGCCGACGCCACTGCAGATGGCTGGCAGCTGCCGCTCGAGGCGGTCGACTATCTGCCGCTCCGCGGACCGGCTCGCTTCACCCCGCTCCTAGAACCGCTCCTGATAGAATTACGGCCGATGCCTCGAATACGGGTTGGGATGTGGGTCTGTCAGGTCGCCGAGTACATTCGTGGACGATTCGAATACGCCCGGGATGTCACCGATGCCACTTCGCCGATCGACCATCTGCTGGCCCGAGGCAAGGGCGTCTGTCAGGATTTCACCCACCTGATGATCGCCGTGCTGCGATCGTTCGGCGTGCCGGCCCGCTATGTCAGCGGCTACATCCACCGAGAGAACAAGGAGTCACAGAGCCACGCTTGGTGCGAGGTCTGGCTGCCCGACGTCGGCTGGACAGGATTCGATCCCACCAACGGCTGCCCTGTGAACGGGCATTTCGTGAAGACGGCCGTCGGCAGGGATTTCACCGATGTGCCGCCCAACAAAGGAATCTACCGCGGTACCGGCACCGAGCGAATTCAGGTTCGTGTCGCCACCCGCACGCTCGAACGCCTGCCGTCTCTTTCGTGGCACGATCAACTGGCCCCGCTCGATGTGCCCGTGCATTCCGTCCTGCGAACGGTGCCGGTGTACAGCGATGCAGAAGAGGCCCAGCAGCAGTAGCAGCCGTGGCGAACTCGCTCGAGAGCATCTGGGATTGCTGGAGCGACGTATTCGACTCGTGAAGGGAGCCGGGGGTCGGGGGAAGCCGGGGCAAGCTACAAGTAGGGCTATCCTGCCCCCGAGTCGAAGGCTTTCGCCGCCCCCGGCGGCTTGGGCCGCTCGACATATCCAGGATTCGCTCTCCAACCCACGCGAAGTCAGTCCGTCGTGCGCCAGGTGCGCTGCCGTCACACGCTGGCCAAGGCAACCAGTCGCTCGGCGATCTCGGCCCGGGCGGCTGCGATGATCGGCATCGGCCGCCGGATGTCGTAGGGCTGGCCATCGATTCCCCAATACACGCCCCCGCGTTCCTCCACCCAGAGTTTGACCGGCAGTGCATCCCAGACCATCTGCTTGGGAAACTCGGCTGAGTTGTCGTGGATAACGGCCAGCCGCCGGTGGGTTCCCAGCCCCAGGGCGGCCATGGAATGGGGCATCCGGCTCTCGATCGCCATCGTGTGGGCACCCGTCCGGAGACTGTTGTGCAGTTTCACGAATGCGGGATGCGATCGGCCGCTGTCGCTCTGTGGATTGAACAGCAGACAGCCATCTTTGAGCCTGCCGCTGGTGGCAAAATCAGCAACGGGCAGCCACCGCGGTCCGTCCTCGGTCACCCGCAGGAGCACCGCACCGCCACCCCGTTCGGCTATGCCAAGCGTGGTCCCGTCGAGAGTGAGCATCACGGAGAACCTTGGCTCCCCGCGTTCGAGAAGGGCGACCATCGGGCCACAGAGGCCCATCTCACCGCAGATGGAGGCCGTCGTGCCGTCCACCGGATCGATGAGCCATGCCTCAGGCAGAGCTTGAAAGTCCGCAGGGCTTGGCCCCTCCTCGGAAATAATCGGGACCGCGTTGATCGCGGTGAGCGCCCGGCTCAGATGACGGTCGAGGCTCAGGTCGAGCGCCGTCACGTAATCACCGACTGATTTCTCAGTAATCGAAAGGCGGTCTGTTGGGAACAACGATTCGCCAGCGCCGTGCCCGACATCGCGAGTGCCGTTCTCCCGGAGGGCGGTGTCGGTGGCTTCAATGACAGCAGAGGCCATGGCGAGCGCGGCAGCCGACACCAAACGGTCGGTCCGCTCCGCGGCCTCAAGGCTACGGAGCAGGTCGGAGCGGAACCGTAGGCCAGATCGCATGTCAGAACGTCCCGGGGGAAATAGGGTTCGTGCTCCACTGGAGCATTGGGCGAACCGTCTGAATGTAGCCGGCTCGGCGGAATCTGTGACCGGACCCACACGGAGGCGGGGAGCCTACTGCGGTGGGGTTCGGGCCCGTTTGAACGGGTCGATCGTGCCGCCGCCGGGTCCGGGAGGTGGAGCGTTGGATGACTGTCCGAAGGGGAGCAGTTTCGGCCATTCGAGATTCATGCCGGGCCACTGCGGCCCAGCCGCTGCTGACGGCGGGATCGCTGGGTCGGCTTTCGGCTTCTCGGTGGCCGCTGACGCAGCACTCGGGGCTGGCACCGTGTCGGCCGCGGGAAGAGGCATGGGGCCAGACAGCAGGTCGCTCGGCTGGGGAAATCCTGGCGACGATGGTATGCCAGGCCCGGTTGGCTGGCTGGTGGAAACGACGCTCGCCGGAATGCCGCCCACACCACGTTCCAACACCCGGATTGAGACATCGTCGATCCGGGCCTCGCCCATGCCGGTCAGTGCGAAGGTCACCGTAAGCGGTTCCTCCGTGGCATCGGCTGGCACGATGCGGTAGAGCACCAGACGCCGCCACGCCGGAGTCATGCCGACACGTTCAGCGAGCGCTGGACCGCCGAGCGAGTCAAAGACGAGCAGCCCGTCGACGCTCCCTTTGATCGGTCGCGGCACCCAGACTCTGGCTTGAATCTCGAGCAGCCTGCCGGCCGGAGCACGAACTGCCGGCGTGACGACCCAGACAGGTGGCGTCTCCACCACCACGGGGGCATCTGCGGGCGATGTCGGCTCCGCCTTGATCGTCAGGCTGCCGGTGCCGACGGCGGGCCGGGTGCGGTCGATTTCCACGGATGTGCGCAGATCCTGCTGTTCGAGGGCAAAATGCCGCCAGCCGGCACCGGCGAGATCCTCGATCCGTTCCATGCCGCCACTGTCCAACAGTTCGGTCGCGGGTGCGGTGGCCGAGAGGGCATCGATGAACCGCCAGTGCTCCGCGAGCGTGGCGTCGGAGGTGGAGAGCGGACTTGCCACCATCGAGCCGGTGGCAAGCACACCCCGTTCCCAGGCAAGCCGCTCCACCTGCCCTCCAATGGCAGCTGCGCGACGCAGGAGTTCGATCGCCACCGTTGGATCGGCCGCGGACACCTCCGCCTGTTGCAGATCCCGCTGTGCCTCAGCGAGCATCGCAGCCACTGGCAGGTTGCCAAGCGCCGATGGCGGCAGGCGTCCGAGCAGACCGGCATCATCGGCCAACACGCCAGTGGCCAGCGTTCGAGCCGAGGAGAGTTCGTGCGGTATGAGCCCACGGACGCGTTCCTGTACGTGCGCCGTCACTGCCGGATCTCCGCTGAGCAGGATGAGCGAGTGAGCTCGGAATGATTCGAGCGTGAGTGAGATGCCGCCGGTCACCCTCTTGTGACGCAGCGGACGCAGCCCACCGGGAGACACCTCCCAAGCCTGGTGCGCCTCAGGCACTCCAGGCACGAGCAGCGTGAGCGGTTGAGCGTTACGCGGAATGTCGCCGTGGTAGTGCCGGGCGACGATCTGCGATCCTTGGACGCAGCGCCAGGCGACCACCATCCGTGCCCTCGCCGCCTCCAGCACCACAGCCTGCACCTCTGGATCGCTGGACTGCGCCGCAGCCGCGAAGCGTCCCGCCGCGCCCCAGGGCTCCAGGAGTGACATCTGCAGGTTCATGGAGAGCGCGGCGGCCGCGCGGGCCCGCGACTCGTGATCGTCGCCGTCGATTCGCCGGGTCGATGAAAACAGGATGCCTCGAGTGCCGGCCGAGATGGCCGCCAACGATGCCAAGCAGAGGCTCTCAGGATCAACCGCGAGACCTTGCCCGCCAATGCCGGAGAGCGCCGCGGCCTGCCGCGACGTGCGAGGGTCGATCTCGGTCGAGAGCATCGCCAGAATTGGAGTTCCGGGTCTGGTAAGCCGGGGTCGTTCGCGGAGCCAGGCCAGATAATCGAGAAGTTCGAGGCTGGTGCCGAGCACGGTGCGGCGGGCCACGAGCATGTCGACGTGACGAGACACCGACCGGAGTCCTGAGTCGGCCGCTGCAATCAGCGGCCGACTGCCCCGGGAGTCACACGTCCGCACACGTCGCACCCGCTCGGCAAGATGCTCGACGTCGTTCTCCGCCAGCCCGCTGCCCATGTCCCAGAACAGCACCCTGTCCCAGCGGGCCGAAAAACTGGGAAGCGAATCAACATCGCGGATGTCGATGTCGGGCAGATCGGGAGGTGGGGAGATCAGCCAGATGCCAGACCGCTGCGCCTCGGCGAGCAGATCCGCGGTCGCTGGCGCTGACAGCCGCACGCAGTTGAAACCGAGTCGTGCGATCGCCTCCAGTGGCTCGCCGTTGTGATCGAGGCTGCGGGGAAAGAATGGCAGGCCGTCCACCTCCAGAACGCCCCGCGTGAGCGCGGCCTTCGGAGCAGCCACTGTCTGCGGTGGTGCTGCCGCCTCGGCGAACGCTGCCATTTTCACGGCAGAGTCACCCGATGCACTGTCCGTGGCGACTGCCGGACCACCGTTGACCACGGCCGAGATCACGCCCTGCACACGCAGGTCGTCGATGGAGACGTCGTAATGGCCGGGGGCGGAGTAGAGTTCGAGAATGACGTGGGTCACCAGCGCGCCCGTGAGGCTACTCGCCGGACCGTGCTGGGCACGGATCGCAGAAAGTTGACGTTCGAGGCCGACCACGATGTCGCCCACCTCGAGCAACTCCCATCGGTCTGGTTGGCGGGAGGACGTCCCCTGTACCACGACGTCGATCGGTCGGCCCGTCTGCCGGGAGAGAACATTGGGCAGCATGATTCGCACGCCCAACCGGACCGCCGAGCGATTGGCCCGCACCCAGACGGAGGCCTGGAGTTCATCGATCACTGCCGCGCTGCCAAGCGGAAACTGAAGCTGCAACGTCGAACCGGTGGTGGCGTCCAGAACAATTCGCTCACCGGAGGCACCCCGGTGGGCCGCAGCGGGCGTGATCGTGTGGCTGACCAGACGCGGGCTACAGTCTGCATCGACAAGCGACCAAACAGTCCGCCCACCCTCAGCCCCCTCCTCGACCTCGGCCGCGAGGCCCCCGACAGGGTTCATGAGCAGCCCGAGGAACAGGCTGCACCAGGCCGCCAGCAGGGCATGACGGCCTGGCGACGGTGGCAGCGCAGACAGACCGGGCATGGAATTTCCAACGGTGGCCATTGCCGAACGCCGCGTCGGGATGCGAGCGGAGAGGCAGGAATCGGGGGCGGGTTTGTACCAGCCGGGCTACGGAAGGCTCCAGAGCGATCCCTCCGCACCGGCTCGGCAAGAACCCTTGCTCGACGGCAGACCAGGCTTCCCCTCGCCCGGTCCCTCGGCTCCTCATGACGGTTGTGTCGGCCCTGCCGACGAATTGGGCTCATTCCGAGAAACAGCGGCGATTTTCGGGAATTTGACGGCTGAGAGTGACGACACTTCCGAAAACATTCGGCTAGGATATGCCGTAGAGAAACCGTCCGCGGCTCGCCCCTACCTCCCCGTCATGGTTCGATCGCCCCCGATGGCCTGCCCATCCGTCGACCGCCTGCCCCAGCCTGCCTAGTCTGCCAGGCCCCGCCTTCCGTATCCCGCCAGGTTTCCGTCCATATGAAGCCGTCGACGGCTGATGAATTCGCGCACCTCCTGGAGCAACTCGATCTTGTGCATGCGGCGCAGCTCGAGTCGGTCTGGAGAGATCTGGGCGGCCACAATGTGCCTGTCGCAGAATTCGGGAACGCGTGTGTCCGCCGCGAGCTCTTGACGGGGTTTCAGCTCGATCGGCTTCTGCGCGGCGAATCGAACGGACTCTTCTATGGTCGGGCGAAGGTCCTCTACCAGGTAGGGGCCGGATCCTTCTCTCGGGTGTACCGGGCCATCCACGCCGACAACGGCAACATTCTCGCCGTCAAGGTGTTGCGGAGCCGCTACAGCTCCGATGCCGAAAAGTGCCAGTCGTTCCAGAGCGAGGGGGAGATGGGCCGGCTGCTACGGCATCCCAACATCGTCGCCATTGAGGACGTCGGCCGGGAATACAACTCCAGCTACATCACCATGGAGTTCGTCGAGGGTCAGACGCTCCGTGAGTTGGTGCGGGTTCGCGGAGCGATTGACCTGCCACGGGCTCTGGGGATCATCCTCCAACTGGTGGAAGGTCTCGAATATGCCCATCGCCACGGCGTGACCCACCGCGACATCAAGGCTTCCAACGTTCTCATCTCCTTCACGGGACAGGCGAAACTCGTGGACTTTGGGCTCGCGGGCGTCGATACGACCGCCAACAAGGCACTCCGCCGCGCGGGGCAGCCACGAACCGTCGACTACGCAACGCTTGAGACCATCGGCAAGGTCAAGGATGACAGCATTCGTAGCGACATCTATTTCCTTGGCACCGTCGCCTACCTGGCGCTCTGCGGCATGTCAGCGCTCACGGAATCGCGGGATCGCGCCGTCCGCACCGATCCCCGACGGTTCACGGGCGTCGAACCGCTGGCGTGGAAGGCGCCGGACCTGCCTCGTGATGTCGTCGACTTGGTCACGCGGATGATGCACCTCAATCCGGAGGATCGCTTTCAGACAGCATCTGAAGTGCGACGGGCGCTTGAGCCTTTGGTGGCCAAATATTCGACGGGAGACCTCGCGGCCCCTTCGGGCAGTGCCGGCAATCCGGCTGTTCGCACAAAAGCGGCCGACGCCAAGGCGGCTCCGGTACAAGAAGCCGTAAAGGGCACGCTCATGCTGGCGGAGGCCTCTCCGCAGGAGCAGGCCGAACTACGGACATTTTTCAAGAACCTGGGCTACAAGGTGCTGATGACGGAGAACCTTCAGCGGGCGCTGGACCGTTGTTCGGCGATACCGCGGGCCGCCGACTGCATCGTGATCAGCGCGACAGCGTTCGGTGATTCGGGTGTGGAAGCGTTCAACAAACTGCCACAGGATCCGTTTCTCAGAGACCTCCCGGCCGTGCTGCTTGTCGATCCCGCGCAAGGGGATGTGGTGGATCACGTTCAGGAGGATGGCCGTCGTCGCATGGTTCGCGTGCCGTTGAAGGCAGCTGAATTGACCGAAGTGCTCACATCCCTGCTCGGCCAGACGTAGCTGCCATGGTATCGCCGGGCACGATGCCTGGCGTGAAGCCGAATATTGCGGAGCCGGTCGGAGGCACGCGCAGGAGTCCGGTGAATTCTGCGACTCACGAGCGATTTACGATTCGTCCAAGAGCCTCCCGTAGCAGAATCCGCCGGCGACGAGCATGCCGCAGCCGGCGGGCTGGATTCAGCACGCAGCAACAGCGTCAACTCTGGGCGAGTTGAAACCGTGCTCCACGTGAGACACGCACGTATCCGGATGAACACGACTGCGCGGATGGCCAGGATGTGCGGCGAAGCAACGCTGCATGGCACGATGCCATGCGCAGCACCAGCGGGCGGAGGCCCGCCAAGCGAATCTGGCCCGGATGGCCAGGATTCGCTTGAAGCTGGATGGCCAGGTTTCACCTGAAGTCAGATGTAATACATCGGCTCATTGATGGCGCGGGAGCGTTCCACCAAGTCGGCGAACGTGATGCTCTGCAGCGCCGCAGTCTCTGCCCGGGCGGCCTGACGCCAGGCGTCGAGCAGCACCGTTACCGTCCGCGATCGGCCCGCAAGGTCGGCCGTGACGGCCGTCAGAAGTTCATCGGGCCCCTCGATCACCCGAAACACATCTTCCAGCGTGATCTCAGCGGGCGGGCGAGCCAATTGGTAGCCACCCGCGGCGCCGCGGGTGCTGACGACGATCCCCGATCCCTTCAGTTGCAGCAGGATCTGCACGAGAAATCGTGCAGGCACGCCATGCGCCGCGCAGATAGAGCGGATCCGCACCGGCTCGCCGGAGGTCCACTGCCTCGCCAACTCGAGCACGGCGATCGCGGCGTATTCGGTCTTTGCGGAGAGTCTCATTCCGGCCCTTTGGAAGCCCCGGGAAATTCACGGGCAATCCGGTTGGAAGTCAGTGGTCGCGGGAATGCAGGCCGCACTCGGTCTTGGCCGTACCGCTCCAGCGGCCAGCCCGTTCATCCTCGCCAAAGGTGATGGCCCGGGTGCAGGGCCAGCAGCCGATGGAGATGTAGCCCTGATCGTGCAGTGGGTTGTAAGGGATGTCCTCGCGCACGATCGCGTCCCAGACCCGTGCCTTCGTCCAGTTGGCCAGCGGAGAAATCTTCACGACGTTGAACTTGTGATCCCAGCCGACGATCGGCGCGAGGGCGCGATCAGGGCTCTGATCACGGCGGATGCCACTCATCCATGCATCAAACCTCGTCAGCACGCGGCGAATCACGGCGAGTTTGCGATCGGCGCAGCAGCGGCTGGGATCGGTTTGGTGGAGCGGGCCGCCGTGAAGGTGTTCGTATTCCTCCACCGTCGTCTCGGGCCGCTCCAACGACACCTCGATGCCATACCGGCGGGCTAACCGGTCGCGAAGTTCGAGTGTTTCGGCGAACTGGTAGCCGGTGTCGAGATTGAACACAAACGTGTTCGGGGCCACCGTTGCCAGCCAATGAATGATGAGGCAGCCCTCGGGCCCGAACGCTGTGGCCATCGTCAGCCGATGGCCATACCGCTCCGCCGCCCAGGCAATGATCTCCGCGGGCTCGCGACCCTCGAGCGAACGGCTCGCACGGGCAAGATCCTCGAGCACCTCTGGCGAGACGCCGCTGGACTCAACTTCAACCACATTCAAGCCCATGAAGGCTGCCCGCTGCCCGGGATGCTTTGGAGGGTCGGAATTCTTCACTGCCTGAATCCTACATAAGTTGCCCAAGCAGGTTAACAATAGGCTCTCGCCCGGGAATTATCGACCCTCTGGCAAGGAACGTCACACGAAGGCCCCTCTCTAACGGGAAAGTCCGCCGTTTTACCCCCGCCTGCCGTCCTGGCAGCAGGCCGCCCCGCGCCACCCTCGGTTCCCCGCCGCCCCCCCTCGAAACCGTGGCCGAAAAAGGAACAATGGCGAGCCGTTCAGGGCATTTCTCATCTGGCAGGAGTCTTCAGGAATGACACGATCCGTGGCCTTGGCGGTTGATCTTGGGGCCTCCGGGGGACGGGTCGTCTCGGGGGTTTTTGATGGGAGACTGTTGGAACTCGAGGAACTTCATCGTTTCGAGAACGGGCCGGTCTCGATGGGCGGCCTTCTCGTCTGGGATCTTGTGAGGCTCTGGCAGGAGGTGGTGACCGGCCTGCGGGCGGCGGCGGTTCGACACGGCCGCGCGGTGCAGAGCGTCGGCGTCGACACCTGGGGCGTCGATTTTTCCTTCTTGACCGCCGACGGAGCGCTCCTGGCCAACCCCGTCTGCTACCGCGATGCCCGCACGCAGGGCATGCTCACGGCAGCCGAGGCGATCGTGCCGCGCGACGAGATCTTCGCGGCCACCGGCCTCCAGTTCATGGAAATCAACTCGCTCTATCAGCTCCTCGCCCTCAAGCGTCAACACCCGAGCATGCTGGCTGCGGCCGACCGCCTGCTGATGATTCCCGATCTCATCCATTGGCTGCTGTCGGGGGAGCTGTCCAACGAGCGGACCAACGCCACGACGACTCAGTGTTTTGATCCCAGGCGTCGTGATTGGGCCTTCGACATGCTCGCTCGGCTCGGCCTGCCGCGGCATGTCTTCGGCCCGATCGTGGAGCCGGGGGCTGACCTCGGGCCCCTACGGCCGGAGATCGCTGCCGAAACCGGTCTGACGGGCGTGCGGGTTATCGTACCCGGCACGCACGACACGGCCAGCGCTGTCGCGGCTGTTCCCGCACTCGAGCCGCCCTGCAGCAGGCCGGAGTGGTGTTACGTGAGTCTTGGCACCTGGGCGCTCGTCGGGGCCGAACTCGATCAGCCGCTCGTCACGCCGGAGTGCCGCAGCCACAACTTCACCAACGAGGGTGGCGTCGGCGGCACGACCCGTCTCCTCAAGAACATCTGCGGCCTCTGGCTCGTGCAGCAGTGCCGAGCCAGCTGGCAGAAGGCCGGACAGGAGTGGAGCTGGGAGCAGCTCACAGCATTGGCGGCAGAAGCCCCGCCCCTGGTCACGCTCGTCGATCCAAATCATCCTTCACTCGTGGCGCCCGCCGACATGCCGGAGGCAATCCGCAGCCTCGCCCGAAGCGGCGGAGATCCGGTGCCGGAGACGACAGGAGCCGTCATCCGCGCGGCGCTTGAAAGCGTTGCCGCCGCCGTTCGCAAGACCCTTGAGGAACTCGATGAACTGGTCGGCCGCCGCGTGGGGCGGGTCCATGTTGTGGGGGGTGGCGTGAAGAACGCCTTGCTCTGCCAGATGATCGCCGATGCGACGAACCGGCCCGTTGTGGCCGGGCCCGTCGAGGCAACTGCCATCGGTAACCTGCTCGTACAACTCGTTGCCCGCGACGGTGCGGTCGATCTCCGCACGGTGCGGTCAGTGGTCCGCGACAGCTTCGAACTCACCCACTACCAGCCGCGGGACGCCGACCGCTGGAATGCCCGCCTGGGCTGAGGCCGGGAGGCTCTCAGGCCGCGCGGTGCTGCGCGGCGGGTTTCTTCGTGGCCGTGCCATGCTCGACGTGCACGATCGAGTCGGCCAGGGCCAGCGTGCTGGCCCGGTGCGTGATCATGATCACGGTGCGGTTTTCCACATAGCGCGCCAGCGACTCGTGGATCAGCCGCTCGCTCTCCACGTCGATCTGGCTGGTCGCCTCGTCGAGTACCAGAATCTCGGCGTTCCGCAGGATCGCCCGGGCCAGCGCGATCCGCTGCCGTTGGCCGCCTGAGAGGCGGAAGCCGTTGGGGCCGACCATGGTGTGATAGCCATCGGTGAAATCCGCGATGAACTCGTGGGCATGGGCCTGCTTGGCAGCGGCGATGATCTCCTCTTCGGAGGCATCCCAGCGGCCGTAACGGATGTTGTAGAGAATCGACTCGTTGAAGAGTTCGGTCTGTTGCGTGACCAGCGCGATCCGGCGGCGGACATCGTGCAGCGTGAGTTCGGTGAGCGGCACGCCATCGAGGAGCACCTCGCCCCCAGTAGGGTCGTAGAACCGGCAGATGAGGTTGATGAGCGTGCTCTTGCCTCCGCCGTTGGGACCGACGATCGCCACCCGCTCGCCGAAGCCAATCGACAAATTGACGTTCCTGACAACCGTATCGATACCGTCATAACTGAACGACACGTTCCGCAGGCTGATCTCGCGGTGGGGCGAGGGAAGCGTCTTTGGCGCCGTGGCTTCCTTCAGCTTCGAAGGATTGTCGAGCAGCGGGTAGAGCGCCTGGGCACCGACGACACCCATGTTGAGTCCAGTGAGCACTCCCGAGAGCTTGCGGACCGGGTCGCTCGCGCCGATGAGCATGCCGAAGAACACCATGATGCCTGGCACGGTCATCGGGCGATCGGTCATCGTGACGCCGAAGATCTGCGTCTGCTGGTTGATCACGAGCCAGGCCCCGACGGCAATCGACGTGGCGACCATGCCGATGCCCAGGATCTCGGTGATCGGATTTGCCAGTGCGAAGTAGAAGGTGTGCCACATGCCCGTCCGGAGCATGTCGCCCGTACAGTTGCGGAAACGCTGCCGCTCGAAGTCTTCCATCGTGTAGGCCTGCACGGTGAGCACGTTGTTGAGCGTCTCCAGCAGCACGTGGTGGAAGCCCTTCGATCTCGAGAGAATGTGCTTCGACACGTTGCGGATGCGTCGATTCAGCCAGATCATCAGGAAGCCGACGATCGGTGCCAGAGTCAGGCAGGCGAGGGTCAGCTGCCACGATATGAAAAAGGCGCCCGCAAGGCAGGCAACGATCTTCAGAGGCTCGGTGACGGCGCCGCCGTAGACTGCCGTAATGCCACCAGCGAGCATGTCGGTGGTGTGGGTCAATTGCGACATGAACCCTGCGGAGCCGTGCCGCATGAACTGGGCGCGGTCGAGTTCGATGGCCTTGTCGAATACCCGTAGCCGGAGGTCGCGACTGATGTTCATCGCCACCCAGCCCACCATCATGGTGCCGGCCAGCATGAAAACATGTTTCAGGAATGTGCTGAAGACGATCAGCGCCACCACCATCAGCACCGTTTGGAACGGATCCTTCGGCAGAAAACGGTCGAGCCACGGCGCTAATTTTCTGGCCGAATAGACGACCGCCTCGTCGCCGCGACGATTCAGCGCCAGCGTGTCGATGCGGTTCCTCGCCTTCGTGGCCTCGGCTTCCTCGAGGACGTTCGTGGCGAGAGACGATTCCAGGTCGGCGACCTCAGCAGTGCTCACTTCGATGCGGCTCTGGGCATCGGTCAGACGCCGCTCGTTCCAGGATTGGAGCGACTCGCCATTGAGCGTCACCTCGATGATCGGAAACAGGGCGGCGATATTGGCCCCCCACAGCCCGGCCACACCGGCCGAGCAGAGGAAGGCCGCCAGCAGGAAAGGCCAGCTTTTGATCGCATCGCGGAGTGCACGGAGAAATTGATTCATGAACCGGAACTTTCGGCATGCCTGGAAGGATTGTTCCTCAAGCATCGGAACGACCGCATCGAAACCCTACCCTGCGCGGCCAGAGGACGGCGCGGGGAGGATGCACTGGAGCAGGCAACATGGGCAACTTGTCCCAGTGCGCGATCCCGTGCGGGGAGGGAAGATAGGGATCGCAGCCCGCTCGAACAAGGCGAAGTTGCCGGATGAAAGAGCCTGCGGCTGGGTTTCAGCGGCGTCCGGCACGGAGTTCGGCGGCCAGCAGCGTGTTTGCCAGCAGCATCGCCACCGTCAGAGGCCCCACCCCCCCGGGTACCGGTGAAATCGAGCCGGCCACCTCACGAACGGCTTCGAAATCAACATCCCCGACGAGCTTGCCCGAGCCATCGGGGCCGGTAATCCGGTTGATGCCGACGTCGATCACCGCGGCCCCCGGCTTCACCATGTCAGCGGTGACGAGTCGCGGCCTGCCGACGGCGGCGACGAGGATGTCAGCCTGTCGCGTGATGGCCGCCAGGTTAGCCGACCGACTGTGACAGATCGTGACCGTGGCATCGCCGCCGGTTCCCCTCGACGCCAACAACAGTGCCAGCGGCTTACCGACGATGTCGCTGCGACCCACGATCACCGCATGCCTTCCGGCGGTTTCAATACCCGCGTCGATCAGCATCCGCTGCACGCCGGCAGCGGTACAGGGCACGAATCGGGGCCTCCCCTGGGAGAGCAGTCCGGCGTTCTCGGGATGGAAGCCGTCAACATCGCGGTCCGGTGGCACCGCATCGAGCACGGCGACCGTGTCGACATGCTCCGGCAGCGGCAACTGCACCAGGATGCCATCGGCGACGCCATGCTCTTCGCGGGCGATCGCGGCCACAAGCGCCACCAATTCCTCGGTGGTCGAGGTGGCGGGCACGCGAATCACTTCGGAATCAATTCCCACCCGGGCTGCTGCCGCCGCCTTGCTCTTCACGTAGGACCCGCTGGCCGCAAGGTCGCCGGCGAGAACGACCACCAGCCGCGGTGGCCGCCGAAACATCGTCGTGAAGGTGTCGACCTCGTTCCTCAAGGACCCTTCAATCCGCGCCGCGAGCGCCCGGCCGTCGAGCAGGATGGCGGTCATGAGGGCTGCCTTCCCGGGGCAGCTGGCCGGCCCGCACCGTCCTGGTCGTTCATGTACATCATCCGCAGTTGGTGCTGGATCTCCTCCAGCATCCGCCGCTCGTCCTCGGTGAGGTTCCCTGACGTCTTCTGCTCCAGCATCGTGAGCGTGTCGATGAAGTGCCGTGCGGTCGGCAGGTTGCGGTGTGCCTTCTTGGTGATCGGATTGGGGATGCGTCCCAACGCCATCAGAGCCTGCGTGAAGAGTGTGTGCGCAAGAAACTCGAACGTCGCCGGGGGGGCCTGCCCCGCAGCCGCATCATCAGCCGAGACGATCTCGTCGGACTGAACATCGTCATCGTTGGCTTGGCTCATACTGCTCCTTCTCAGACCTCTGCCACCCACGCGCTGCCGGCATGGCGTTCCACAGCGGCGGCCACGAACCCTGCGAAGAGCGGATGGGCCGCCGTGGGTTTGCTTTTGAATTCGGGATGGAATTGTACCGCCACAAACCAGGGATGATCGGCTAGTTCCACGATCTCAACGAGCGTGCCATCTGGGCTCGTACCCGCGATCACGAGACCGGCCTCTTCAAGCTGCTGGCGGTATTTCGGATTGAACTCGTAGCGGTGACGGTGCCGCTCGGAAATCTCCGTCCGGCCATAGGCCGCTGCTGATTTCGTGCCGTCGGTGAGCACCGCCGGTTGGGCCCCCAGTCGCATCGTGCCCCCCTTTTCGAGCACTCCCCGCTGCTCCTCCATCAGGCAGATCACCGGGTAGGGGGTGTCACGGGCGAATTCCGTGGAGTGCGCGCCGGTCAGGCCGGCGCCGTTTCGTGCCACGTCGATCACGGCGCACTGCATTCCCAGGCAAATGCCGAGAAATGGCATCCGTCGCTCCCGCGCGAAGCTGATCGCCTCCACCTTTCCCTCGACACCCCGCTCGCCAAAGCCTCCCGGCACGATCAAGCCGTCGAAGCCCGCGAGCAGTCGCTCGGCCCCGTCGCGTTCGATGTCCTCGCTCTTGATCGGCTGCACGCGGACCTGCGTGCGATGGGCGATGCCACCGTGGTCGAGCGCCTCGTAGATGCTCTTGTAGGCGTCGCGGTGCTCCGCGTACTTCCCGACCAAGGCGATCGAGATCTCGTGTTCCGGATTACGGAGCCGATGCAGCAGGTCGTGCCACCGTTCCAGATCGGCAGCGCCGGCCTGCAGTCCGAACCTCCGCAGCACGATCTCGTCGATGCGGTTGGACTGCAATGACAGCGGCACCTCGTAGATCGAAAAGTCCTTGTCACGCTCCTCGATCACCGCCTCAAGCGGTACATTGCAGAAGAGCGCAATCTTCTCACGATCGGAGATGTCGAGAGACCGCTCAGTGCGGCAGACAAGCACATCGGGCTGGATGCCGATCTGGCGGAGCAATCCCACGGAATGCTGCGTCGGCTTAGTCTTCAGTTCACCCGCCGCCTTCAGGTAAGGAACGAGCGTGAGGTGGATGAACATGCAGTTCTCGCGGCCCACCTCCAGCGGCATCTGGCGGATGGCCTCGAGAAACGGCAGGCTCTCAATGTCGCCCACGGTGCCGCCGATCTCGGTGATCACCACGTCGGTCTCGGCGTCGCCGAGGTTCGTGATCATCTCCTTGATCTCGTTGGTGACATGCGGGATCACCTGCACCGTCTTGCCGAGAAACTCTCCGCGCCGCTCCTTGTTGATCACCGAGAGGTAGATCTGGCCGGTGGTGTAGTTGCTCTGGCGTGTGAGGGGAGTGGAGGTGAACCGCTCGTAGTGGCCGAGATCGAGGTCGGTCTCGCTACCGTCGTCGAGCACGTAGACTTCTCCGTGCTGGTAGGGGCTCATGGTCCCCGGATCGACGTTGATATAGGGATCCAGTTTCTGCATCTTCACCCGCAGGCCGCGGGCCTCGAGCAGCATTCCAATCGAGGCGCTCGTGAGCCCCTTGCCGAGCGAACTGACGACGCCGCCGGTCACGAAAATATGCCTGGTCACTGCTGCGAGTTCCTTCCCGTCCGCCGGTTGCCAAAGCCTCCTGGCGGCCACGCCGTGGCGAAGCCGCGACCGGATTGAACCAGCCTCGCCGCGGTCGGTCAAATGCCCGGCGTGCAGGCGGGGAAAGGCACGGTCGCGGTGGCCGCGGAGTCCCGTCCGGCGGCGGTCAGTGCTGGTAGACGGCGTAGCGAAGTTCGCGGAGCTCCTGGGCGTAGGCCGCTTCCGTGGCGACCGCGTCCTCCCAGGTCATGGCCGGAAAATCGGCGAAGAGGTCGGGCCGCAGGCGGACGCCGTAGGTCCGCACCAGCGGGCAGCCCTTGTGGCCGCGGAGATGGTTTTCGAACCGTATCTCGGGATCGAGACCGGTCGATCCGACATAGAGGCAGGTGGCGTCGTACCGCGCATGCGGATTCTGCCGGCGGAAGCGGGCCGCAGCCCTAACCGCCGGATGGAGTTCGATGCAATAAACCCGATGGTGGAGTCGCGGCGACCCACCCAGCAGGCTGCGACGACGACGGGGCATGAGGAACACCGAAGTGTGGTGAGCCGGAACCGGCCAAATCGAGGGTAATCCGACATTCTCATCCCCAGATAAAGCGTCGGTCGGGGATGGGACGGCCGCACAAGTCTTGCCCCAATTCCGCGGGCGGGGCGTGGTGTAGAGTAATGGGATGAACCACCCCGCCTCCGTCCGTTCGGCTACCACCGTGCCCTCCACTTCGAACCTCCGCATCCGCAGCCTCGAGCCGCTCGTGCCCCCGGCCCGCCTCGCCGCTCTGTTGCCACTCGATGAGGCCGCCACGAGGACCATTGTTGAAGGCCGACAGACGGTCGAGCGGGTGCTCGCCGGCGAGGATTCCCGACTGATGGCCGTCGTCGGCCCCTGCTCGATTCACGATCTCGATGCAGCCCGTGACTATGCAACTCGGCTGCTGAAACTAGCCGAGCGGGTGAACGATCGACTGCTGATCGTCATGCGGGTCTATTTCGAGAAGCCGCGTACAACGGTCGGCTGGAAGGGGCTGATCAATGATCCGCACCTCGACGATTCGTTCGATGTCGCGACGGGCCTGCGACTGGGCCGCGGCTTGCTGATCGAAATCGCCCAGATGGGTCTGCCGACGGCGACTGAGTTCCTCGAGCCGATCACGCCGCAATACATCGCCGACACGATCGTGCTCGGCGCCATCGGCGCCCGCACGACTGAGTCGCCCACGCACCGGCAGATGGCCAGCGGACTGTCGATGCCAGTCGGCTTCAAGAACTCCACCGACGGCTCCCTGCAGGCCGCCGTCGATGCGATGCAGTCGTCGCGTGCCGCCCATTGTTTCCTCGGGATCGACAACGATGGCGGCACCTGTGTGGTCTCGACCACCGGTAATCCCTGGGGCGTGCTGATGCTCCGCGGCGGCCGCAGCGGCTCGAACTACTCCCCCGAAATTCTCCACGAAGCCCGCGCGAAGCTGGAGGCGGCGGGCCTGCCCGCCTGCGTCATCGTCGACTGTAGCCATGCCAACTCCGGCAAGGACCACAGGCGGCAGTCGATCGTCTGGCGCGACGTGCTCTCACAACGCGTGGATGGCGATCGTTCGATCGTGGGGATGATGCTCGAAAGCAACATCCATCCCGGCAACCAGCCGGTGAACAGCGACCGCTCCCGACTCCAGTACGGCGTGTCTGTCACCGACGGCTGCATCGGCTGGGAGGAGACGGAGGAGCTCCTTCTCGAAGCCCACGCCCGGCTGGCGTGACGCCCAAGGCCGGCCCCGCTTCGCTCAAGGAGCCGGGGGTCGGGGGAAGCCGGAGCGAGTCGGGCTGTCCTGCCCTCGAGCCGGAGCCTCTCCGCCGCCGGGGCAGCGGACGCAGTCCTGTCACCGCCCCCCGCGGCTTGGGCCAATCTGCCGCAAAACGTTGTTCACGTCGGCTCCGGAATCACGCGACGAACTGCCGTCGACCAGGAGGGCACCGGGGGGATAGGCTGTTTGGCCTCGGTTTCTCCTCGCCGCGAAGGGATGCGCCATGCGAATGATGTCTGCCCGTCTGGTCTCCGTGTTCTCGATCTGCGTTCTGGTGTCATGCAGCTGTGTCGGGCCGGCTTTGGCCCAGCCCATCGCCGGCGAGCCTGAGGTTCAGACCGTCGTGGGCGCCCACCAGGCACTTGACCAGTTCTTCACGAATCCCGGTGAGTCCCTGCCGGCCACGATGCTGCAGAAGGCCGAGGGCGTGGCGATCTTTCCCAACATGATCAAGGGCGGTTTCATTCTTGGTGTGAACTACGGACGGGGTGTACTGCACGTCCGCAACCCCGATCGCACGTGGAGCCCGCCGGTGATGGTGACGATGGGGGGTGGCAGCGTCGGTTTTCAGGTGGGAGTGCAGTCGGCCGACATCCTGCTCGTATTTGCCACCCCACGCAGCCTCAACGGCGTGCTGCAGGGGCAAAAGATCACGCTTGGTGCCGATGCGTCGGTGGCGGCCGGCCCGGTCGGCGTGCAGGCCAATGCTGGCACCGATGCAAAGCTTGGCGCCGAGATCTACTCGTATGCCCGTAGCCGAGGGCTGTTCATGGGCGTGTCGCTCGGTGGTGCCGATCTCTCGGTCGACAACAACGCCTGCTCGGTACTCTATGGCCGGTTCGGCGTGACGCCGACCGATGTCTTCCAAAACCGTGGCATCGGCATCCGACCGGAGGTGCAACAACTGGTCGATGACCTCAACATGCGATCTCGGCAGATGGTAGCCTCCGCTCCTCCGGTCGCCACGGCATCGGGCTTCCCGGCAGCCGTGCCCACACAGCCCGCCTTCACCGCACAGCCGGCCGGCTTTCCGGTGCAGCCGCAACTTCTCCCGTCACAGCCGATTCCACCGCCGCTGCCGATCCAGCCTCAGCAACCGCTGCAGCCCCAGCCGGCGGCACCGGCACCCAACGTCGCCAATCCTCCGCTGGTGCCGATCCCACGGTAACTCGTCTCAGGCGGTCACGATGCCCAACCGAACCAACTCGGGCAGGCTCGTGGCAATGAAGGCCTTGCAGGCCTCCTCGACGAGCTGACTCCGCTGACTGGCATCGGCCACAGGCTGACCATTCTGCTGCAGTGTGCGACCGCTCGCCTCAAGCCGCGTGGCAACCCGCGAAGACAGGCCGTCGCGTCCCCGTTCGACGAGCTCGTGGAGGATCGCGGCATCAAGGTCGCCAACGGTGTGGCCCGTGCCGGACAGGGCACTGGCCAGGGCCAGCGAGCGGCCGCCCAATGAGTCGGTCTCGAGTATGGAACGGTTGAACGGATGCGCGATCGATACGGATTCCGGGAGGGTGGCTGGGACATCGCCCACCGGACCAGCCGTGATGTCGAACAGTCCCATCGCGACGCCGGCATCGATGGCGCGGACGAGATCCGCAGACGGTGTGCCCCGCAGTGCGTCGGCCGCGATGATCTCAGACAGCTGCATGCTCCGTCCGTGGGACAGAAGCCCGAGGAGCGACTGGTAGAGCGGCCCCTGTACGGTCGAGGTGACGACACCCAGATTCGCCTGGTAGGGCAGCGTGACGTCGGATCGCGCCACGCGGTAGTGAAGATCATCCACCTTCCGCAGCCGGTCATCGGGTGACCGCATCATCTGTGGTGACTTGCCGTAGATGTCCCAGCGAAAGGCCGTGTTGGCGCAGAAATCCTTGTGAGCCTCGGTGACGAGCCGATTCGTGGTCGTCCTGAACAGCTCCTGGAACTCCGGCCGCACGCAGAGGTCCCAAAAATTGGTGAACACCGGCAGGCTCCCGACGAACGAGAGACCCGCCTGACCAAACGCCCCGGCCACCTCCGCAAAATAGAAGCTGGTCCAGTGTTCGTTCATGTATTCGTGAACGAGGTAGCGGGGATCCTGCTTTACCAAGGCATCGACATAGGCGGCGGCGCGAGGGTTGTCCTCGAAGTATTTCGCATGCTTTTCGCGCATGAACACCACATACGCAAGGGCATCACGAACCCGTTGGGCGCTATCGCCCGTGCGCAACGCGGCATACTGCTGCAGAATGCCGCGGATTGGTTGAAGATGGGCCCAACCCGGCATGGCGTTGTAGCTCACGAGCAGAAGGCCACCCGGGGCAAGTCGCTCGCGCGCGGTCGCGAGAATCTGATCGCGGACGCTTGGCGCCACCCAGCTATAGACGCCATGCAACGCGATGAAATCAAAGACCCCTATGTCATCCGGGAGATGCCCAAAGTCGGCCGTGATGATGCGGGCATTGTCGAGTTTCCCCGCTGCGATGTCGCGGGCCACGGCCGCGGTGTGATCGGGATTGAGATCCACGCCCACAAATTCGCCGCGGGGGTGGGCGGCGGCGAGCGTGGTCAGGCAGCGGCCCAGCCCGCAGCCAAGCTCCAGGAACCGGAAGCTGTCCGCGGTCTGCGGCGGGATCACGCCGTTGAGCGCGGCGACATACCGGATCGCCACCGGCGACATCTGCGGATAGAAGCCTGGTACGTAGACGACGTCGGTGACATAGCCGGCAGCGGTCATGAGCGGTTCTCCTCAGATGCAGGAATCGAGCGTGCAGGAGTATGCGGAATGCGGACGACTCCCACAATCGTCGCAATCACGACACGGTGCAAAACAGCTTGCGCCATTTTCGCAGGATGCGGCGGCGCACGCTGGCACACTCCGCAGGCAGGCGATCGAATCCCAGCACATGCCTTACGGAGCGGCAGCGGGCGATCGGCTCCACGGGCGTCGAGACAATCCGTGCGAACTGGTCGAGGAGCGCCTCCGTGTCGGCGCACGCCGGCACGCGGTTGCCCGGATACCACGGCCGGCCGAGCAGTTCGAGATGGAGGGCCGGGTTGCGATCCACTTCGACGACGCGATCCACGAGGTCGTCCAGCGAGGGGGAATCATGAGCCGAAAGAAAACTCCGGGTGTCGAAGTCTCGGCCTACGAGCGGATCGCCCCAGTAGATCGGGATCGAGTGAGCCAGCATCGGCTCGACGATCTTCTCGGTGGTATAGCCGGGATGCGACTCGTTTTCGAAGGCGATCGTGAACTTGTAGTCCCGCAGGAAGGCCTGCTTGTCGCCCACGCGGTAGCCCAGCGTGTTGAACACCTTCCCGCCGGAATCGACGGGCTTGTAACGGGAGAGCTTGCGGAAGAAGTTATTCCGGGTGCGGCATAGTGGATTGGAGACGACGAACGCACAGAATCGAGTTTTCTGTGATTGGATGGCAGCGGGATCGTGGTCGGGCGGCTTCACGAGCGCCGCCGGGTCGACGTAGAACGGCCAATGCGGCAGCCGAAAGTGCCGCGGGTGCTGGCTGTGTTCGAAGGAAAATGCCCAGTCGCACGCGCTCCAGTCGGGCGTGATGTTCTCGCCCGTGTAGAAGATCCGCACGCAGTTCCAGCGGCGATACTCGCGTCGTCGCTTGCCGACATACGAAAAGATGATGAAGTCGGGGTCGTCACAGAGTTCGACGTGATACCGTTGGCCGAGCAACCTCATGAAATAGTTGTCGTGCGGATCGAATCCGTCCCAGAAGCCGACAAACTGCAGACGGATTGTCGGGAGCATGGCGCCGTCCAACGCCGACGAAGCAGTGCGGCTGTCGCTCACGTGGCGGCCGTCCAGCCGTAGGGAATGTAGCGTCGCTCGACGGTGCCGTCGTCGAACAGGTCGACCACCGCGTAGCCGAAATCGGTGCCGCGATTCAGGCCCTTCCACCAGCCCGCCGACACGGCACCGTTGCAAAGGTACCGTACACCCTGATAGTCGAGCTGCTCAACGAGGTGCATGTGACCGGACGCGCAGGCCTTGATGTTGCGTTGCCGGGTGAACAGCTTCTGAAAGCGATCGCCATCGACGTGGATCCGACCACCCGGGATCTGGATGCTTCCCACCTCTGGCGATGTCGGCCCCGCCACCGCGAGCGGCGTGGCCGAGAGGATCGGGATGTGGGAGAAGATGATCACCGGCGTCGCCGGATCGACGGCCGCCAGATCGCGTTCAAGCCAGTCCCACTGGGCATCGTCCAGCCGGCCAATGTAGCTCTGCTCATTGGGGAAGACGCTGTCGAGCAGCACCAGGTGCCAGCCGCCACGGTCGAAACTCGTGTACGGCAACTCGCGTCCAAATTCGTCGCACACCCACCGTTTCCCGTAGAGCGGTTCGGTGCCGGTGGTGCCCGCCTTCCCACGAGCCCAGCCCCAGACATCGTGGTTGCCAACGACGCTGTGCATCTCCATGCCGCAGTGATCGGCCTTCACTTTGCGCCAGAGTTCCCACTGGAGCTTCGTGCGGGCCATATCGGCCTCGAAGGCGTCCATGATGGTGTCGCCGCCGGTGATGATCAGATCAGGCGGGCTGCTGTCAGCCACGTCACCGTCGATGACGGCAGGACGAGTCTGTACATGCGCGAGGCAGGCGGCAAAGCCACGGGCAGCCTCCAGTTCCGGCTGCAGATGGATGTCGGTGAGATGTGCGATCCGCAGGCGGCGTGTCCGGGGAGTAGACACCGCGGCCAGTGTGGGAGCCGCAGCAGCCGCCAAACAGACGCTGGCCGCTCCTGTCACCAAAAAGTCGCGTCGAGTGGTGGTCATGAGCTGACTCCTTGAATGGGAAGCCGCAGTATAGGGCACTTTTTAGCCCCGCGTATCCCCAGAGCCAGAGCGCATCTCGGATCGCTGGAGCGGCTTATTCGACTCGTGAAGGGAGCCGGGGGTCGGAGGAAGCCGAAGCGAGTAGGGCTATCCTGCCCCCGAGTCGGAGCCACTCCGCCGCAGGGGCGGCGAATGCAGTCGTGTCACCGCCCCCGGCGGTTTGGGCTACTCGACATCTTCCATATGCGCTCTAGAGCAAAGCGGCGACCTTCTGCCACAAGGTCCACATGCCGAGCACCACGAAGCCGGCCGAACAGAGCCACAAGAGTACGTCCCAGGCCCGCGACGGCCGCAGTCGGGGATCGAAATCGCGATGGCGAAAGAAGAGCACGGCCACGCCCAGGGCCGCCAGCATGATGGCCTGTGCAATCCCGCTGGCTAGAACCATCGCCACGGGTTCGCGGATGATCAGCGCCAGCACCAGCGCCACGAGCGGCCAGACCACCGACAGCCGCCGGGCCCAGGCGGCCCGCGACACCTCGTCGGACGGCAACCACCCGGCCAGAATCAGTCCGTCGACGACCATCCGGGCATTGCCCGCTGCGGCCACGAAGAGCGTCGAGTAAAGCACGGCGAACGCCCCGATGAGAAATACGCCCCGAGCCCACTCGCCGAACACCGGCGCATACATGGCACCCAACGTGCGAACCATTTCTCCACCGGCAGGCCGCAGGCCGAGCCGGCCGAGCGTGGCGGCACCCAGCAGATAAAAGCAGATCGTGACGGTTGTGTAGACGATCATCGATCCCCAGGCGTCGAGATGCATCACCTTCAGCCAGCCACGAGCACGGGCGGCCCAGACCGGTGAATCATCCCGTGGGCCCACCGCCCGGCCGTAGCCCTTCTCCAGGCACCAGTAGGGATAGATCATCAACTCGCTCGCCCCCACGCCGATGATGCCGACCGTGGCCAGCGCCGTGACCAGCGGCGATCGGCCGCCCACCGCCGGCGGAATCGACGGCAGCATGCCACTGGCGATTTCACCCGACGTGATCGCCCAGGCCGGATCGCACTGAAGCATTGCAAGGGCCAGGAGCGTGACGACCGTGAAGGTGCCGACCAATAGGATCGACACGCGTTCAATGAGGCGATAGCGACCGATGGCTAGAAGCAAGGCGGTAAACACTCCCACGATGACGGCCCAGATCGTTTCATCCGGAGGCGACTGCTGGGTGCTCATCTCCTTGGTCACTCTCTCCCGCTGCGCGTGGATCGCATTGGCTTCAGAGGCGTCGCCGCGCCGCCGCAGCGCTGCCTCCGTCACCAGCATGTCCGCAGCCTTGTCGTGCAGCCTGTTCCATTCCCGGCCGGCCGCCGTGACGGGTAGGCCACCGGCGAGCGACTGCGCCACGCCGGAGAGAATGCCACCCTGCTGCACGATGATGAGCGCCGTCATGACCACCCATCCCCAATAGATCCAACCAAGACCGGCGAATCGGGGGCCCGGCACGCGGTTGAATGCATCCAGCGGCGTGCGGCCCCATGTCAGAGTCGTGCGACCGATCTCGATCTGGGCCGCCACCTTGATCGCACAGCCGAGAACGATCAACCAGAGCAGCACAAAGCCGGCTTCTGCACCGACGATGGTCGTGGCGATCAGTTCGCCGCTGCCCACGATGGAACTTGCCAAAACAATTCCCGGTCCGAGATGGGCGAGCGACTGCCAGAGCGTCTGCGGCGGCTCGGATCCTGTGCATGTCTCGGCCATGAAGTGCTCCCCCAGCTCTTTCTTGCCGGCTCGACAGTGGCCGCGGGGCTAAGGTCAGCCTCGGCTGGCCCGCGAGATTCCCTCGAGCCAGTCTGCGAACCGTGCATACGTCTTGTCGCGATCGAACTCCGCCTCCGCAAGCCGGCGGGAGCCATGCCTCATGTCGAGCAGTCGACGCCGGTCGCCTGCCAGCGAGGCGATCGCGCGGGCGAGCGAGTCGCCGCTGCCTGCCGTATAAGGCACACCCGCCCGGTATTCCGATACGAACCGTTCCAACTCTCCCGGCAGCGAATTGACGATCGCCAATCCAGCGGAAGCGTAGTCGCATACCTTGTAGGGCACCGCCACGAGTGACTCCGGCTTCACGAGCACGAGCCCGACGTCGCACTCCGACAACAGTCGCACGTAGGCACCGCGATCGAGGAGGCCATGCACCCGCACCGAGCACGATCCTCGGAGCGACTCGGCCGCCGACCGCAGGCTCGGCTCCAGCCGGCCAGTGCCTGCCACGTGCAGCGTGGCCGAAACGCCCTGCGCCGAGAGCAGCCGTGCGGCGGAGAGGAGCGTGTCGAGATCCTGACCCGCTTCGAGCGTGCCGGAATAGACACACGCCAGCGGTGCGGAGGAGGACGCGGCCGTTGGCTGTTTCGTCTCAGCCACGCCTGTCGCGGTCGACTCGGCCGCCGGCACCGTACTGGCGGCTGGGATCTCGTCGATCAGTCGCGGAGGCGCGTCAAACTCAGGCAGCCAGGCTCCGAGGTGGCAGACATGACGAGGCTTGTCACCGCTCGTGGCCTCGGGAATGACGTCGAGGTAGCCGTGGGCACACGACGACACAGCATCGGCCGCTTCGAGCAATGCCCGACGTCGCGTCGCCATGCGGCCGAAGAGCAGCGGATACAACGTTTTTCGCAACCACTGTGGACCGGGCAGGAGACGCTCGAATGTCTCGGGCCAGACGTCCATCAGGTCAACGACCAGATTGGCGTCGAGACGCTTTGCAAGGCGGGCGGCTGCCTCCGGCCCCTCCAGGGGCGGCAGGCTGGCAAGGATGATGTCCGGCCGCTCGAGTTTCCCTGCCGCGATCGACTCGTTAGCCAACCGTTCGAAGGTGCGGCCAAAGTCGCGATGGCTGCCCAGACGGGCGAATGAGATATTTTTCGTGTACGGACGGACGGCCACCAGTCTGACGGCAAAGCCCTCTTCATCACGCGTGTGCAGCGGAGTGGTGCGGGCAGCCTTGCGGCGGTGACTCCAGGCCGCGGTCCACCAGGTCACATCGTGCCCCCGGCCGGCCAGAATCCGGGCCAGCGACCAATACCGCAGCGGGGGCAGGCCCTCCCCGGGGATGTCATCGAAGGGATTGACGATCCAGACAGACAGGGGCAGGGGCTCGGATCGATACATGGCGGAAAGGTAGCAGATGCCCCCCGTCGGGCAGAGGAGGACGCGTCTGGGCCGTTGTTTTCGGGGGTAATTCGTCGAGACGATTCGCCGGGGAGCGGGTGCCGACTACAACACAATCTCCGGAACACGCATCCCACTCCCATTCGCGTCAACTCTCCAGGAACCCGTCGCCATGCCGACCGTCGAAGCCCAGCCGCCCGGCACAGCCGCCAGCCATCCTGCGACGGGACAGGCGGCCGACCTGGTGATTCATCTTGGGAAGGGCCGAGATCGCCTGGTCGATCATCCGCTCTACGCCCTCATCGACAGCCCCGACCGTCTCCGGCGATTCATGGAGCACCATGTCTTTGCGGTCTGGGATTTCCAGAGTCTCTTGAAGGCGATGCAGCAGAAACTCACCTGCACCAGCATCCCCTGGCTGCCAACGCCGGATCCCGAGGCGCGACGGCTCGTCAACGAAATCGTGCTCGACGAGGAATCGGACGAACTCCCAAATGGCGGACACGCCTCCCACTTCGAACTCTACCTCGAGAGCATGCGGCATGCGGCCGCCGACACGGGGCCGATCGAGCGACTGCTGGACCTGATTCGACGGGGCGAATCGATCTCCCAGGCCCTGACAGCCTGCGGCGGCCCCGCCGCCGCCTGCGATTTCGTACGGCGGTCGTTCGAGGTGATCGAGTCGGGATCCACCCGCCGGATCGTGGCCGCCTTCACCTACGGCCGTGAGGACGTGATCCCCGACATGTTCCGCCACCTTGTGGCCTCACTGGCCGTCGAAGACCCGGCCGCCTGGGCACCGTTCCGCTTCTATCTGGAACGGCACATCGCCCACGACGACGCGAAGCACGCACCTGTCTGCAGACGGATTGTTGCACGTCTGTGCGGCGACAATCCTGCCCACTGGGCAGAGGCCTCGGAGACGGCCCGCGCATGCCTCGCCTCGCGAATCACGTTTTGGGACGAGATCGCGGCGACGTGGCAGTAGCCTACTTGGCAGCTGCCAAGTCCGCCTTCTTTCGCTCCTCCACGATCTCCTTCTGGATGTTCCCCGGCGTCGGCCGGTACTTCGAGAATTCCATCGTGAAGACACCTTGCCCCTGCGTCATGCTCCGCAGGTCGGTCGAGTAGCCAAACGTCTCCGCCAGCGGCACCTCGGCGATGATCGTCGAGGTCTTGCCCACCGTTTCGGTGGAGACGATGAGTCCCCGCCGCTTGTTGAGCTCGCCCGTGACAGGACCCTGGAAGTCGGAGGGCACCTCCACCTCCATCTTCATGATCGGCTCGAGCAGCACGGGCTTCGTGTTGAGGAATGCCTCGCGGAAGCCAGCCCGGGCACAGATCTGGAAGGCCATGTCAGACGAGTCGACGTCGTGGTAGGAGCCGTCGACCAGCGATGCCTTGACGCCCACGATCGGAAAGCCTGCGATCGGCCCCTTGGAGAGCACAGCCCGGAAGCCCTTCTCGACCGACGGAATATATTCCCGCGGCACGCGGCCCCCGACGACTGCATCGTCGAAGATGAAGTTCTCGGTCGATTCCTCCGGGAGCGGCTCGAGCGAGCCGATGATGTGGGCATACTGCCCGGAACCGCCCGTCTGCTTCTTGTGCTTGTAGTCGTAGTTCGTGGCCCGGGTCGGCGCCTCGCGGTAGCTCACCTTCGGAGCACCGACTTCGACTTCCACCTTGAACTCCCGCTTGATCCGCTCGACGTAGATGTCGAGATGGAGCTCGCCCATACCTGCGATCAGCGTCTCGCCGGTCTCTTCGTCCGTGGCCACGCGGAACGTGGGATCCTCACGGCTGAACCGCTGCAGCGCCTTGCCGAGCTTGTCGAGGCCGTCACGGTTGGTCGGCGTGATCGACATCTTGATCACCGGCTCCGGCACAAACATGTTCTCGAGCGTGCAATACTTGTGATCGGCGGCGTAGGTGTCGCCGCTGGCCGCGTCGACGCCCATCACGGCGACGATGTCGCCGGCCTCACCGGAATCAATCTCTTCGCGCTTATCGGCGTGCATCTTCACGATCCGGCTGAACCGCTGCTTCTGGCTGGTTCGCTGGTTGATGTAGGCCTCACCCTTGGTGATCGTGCCCTGATAGATCCGCATGAAGGTCAGCTGGCCGTACGGGTCGTCCACGATCTTGAACGCCATTGCCACGAGCGGCTTCTTCGGATCGGGATTGAGATCGAATGCCTCGTCGGGGTTGTCCCACTTCTTGGCGATCACCTTCCGCTCCAGCGGGCTGGGCAGATACCGCACGACGGCATCGAGGAGTTTCTGCACGCCCTTGTTCTTGTAGGCCGATCCGCAGAAAACGGGTGTGATGCTCTGGCTCTGCATGGCCGCCTTCACCACGGCGTGAATCTCATCATCTGACACGGGCTGCTCGCTGAGCAGTTTCTCCATCAGCGAGTCGGAATACATCGCGAGCGCCTCGAGCATGGCATGCCGACCTTCGGCCGCCGCCTTCGCCAGAGCGTCGGGGATCTTCTCCTCGCGAACGGTCTCGCCATTGTCGCCATCAAAGTAGGCGGCCTTCATCGACACCAGGTCGATGACACCCTCGAGTTTGTCTTCTTTGCCGATCGGGATCTGCATCGGGATCGCGTCGCAGCCGAGCTTATCCCGGAGTTGGCCGACAACGCGGTCGAAGTTGGCGCCGGTGCGGTCCATCTTGTTGACGAAGGCCAGACGCGGCACCTTGTACCGCTTCATCTGCCGGTCGACCGTCATCGACTGGCTCTGCACGCCGCCCACGGCGCAGAGCACCAGGATCGCGCCGTCGAGCACCCGCAGGCTGCGTTCCACCTCGACGGTGAAATCGACGTGGCCAGGGGTATCGATCAGGTTGATGTCGCAGTCATGCCACTTCACGCTCGTGGCGGCACTGGTGATCGTGATGCCGCGCTCGCGCTCGAGATCCATGTAGTCCATGGTCGCGCCGTCGCCGCCACCCTTCACCTCTTGGATCCGGTGAATACGGCCTGCGTAGTAGAGAATCCGCTCCGAGAGCGTGGTCTTACCAGAGTCGATGTGGGCCGAGATGCCCATGTTGCGCAGCTTGGACAGATCCATGGAACAAAAACACTTTCGGGGGCGGAGGGCGGGGGATGTCGGGGAACGAACCGGCGAGCGGAAATGACCGACTGAACGACAGAAAACAGACCTGTCGTCCGAACGGAATATACTCAAGCCAGCCTGAACGCGACAGACCATGAACGCCATGCAGCAGCAAGACGCATCCACGACCTCAAACCCTGCGGGCCCGGAGCGGCCCTGGGGGGCGTGCGTCGTGCCGTTTGTCGTGTTTTTGGCCGTCGGAATGCTCGAGCCCACCCGCAGCGGCGACGGCCTGGCTGGGGCGATGGGGATCCCCTTCGCGGCCTATCCCCTCATCTACAGCCTCCGCATCGTCGCCACGCTGGTGGCGATCGCGTGTTCGTGGAGGGCGATCCGCCGCTGGTGGGGCCGGCCGACCTGGTGGCCACCGCTCATTGGTCTCATGCTGGTCGTGCCGTGGGTCGTGCTCGCGGCGATGCAACGCGATGCCGGCTGGACTGGGGCCACAGCTGCGCGGGCGGGATTCAATCCGTTCGTCGATCTCGATGCGCCCCCCGGGGGGGTGTGGATATTTTTAGCCATCCGTGCGATCGGTCTGATCGCCGTGGTGCCATTGATCGAGGAACTCTTCCTACGCGGATTTTTGCTGCGGTACGTAATCCGCGAAGACTTCTGGACCGTGCCGTTCGGCATGCTCACGTTCTCAGCCGCCGCCACCTGCATGCTCTACGCCGCGGCATCGCATCCCAATGAGTGCGTCGCCGCCGTGGGCTGGTTTGCGATCGTCACCGGCATTGCGGCGGCCACGCGGCGACCGATCGACACGATCCTCGCCCATGCCGCGACCAACCTGGCGCTCGGTGCCTACGTGTTGATGACGGCCAACTGGTGGCTGCTGTAGCGGCCCGAGAGGAAGCGTCGATGTCTCTCCGCGGTCGACTCGCCCCGACGCCTACCGGCTTCCTGCATGTCGGCCATGCGCGAACATTTGCCGTGGCAGCGACGCGGGCCGGCAACGCCGGGCTCATCCTCCGGATCGAAGACCTCGACCAACCGCGATGCCGCGAAGAATTCTGCGCGGCCGCCATCGACGACCTCCGCTGGCTGGGGCTCGACTGGACCGAGGGGCCCGAAGTCGGCGGGCCGCACGCCCCCTATCGGCAGTGCGAACGCACCGCCTGGTATCTCGACGTCTGGCGACGGCTGGAAGCGGCGGGCGCGATCTACCCGAGCCCACACTCCCGCCGCGATGTCGATGAGGCCGCCACCGCGCCGCACGAACCGAGGCCCAGCGAGACTGGCGCCGACACGGATGCCGAGCCGCTCTTTCCGCCAAGCCTGCGGCCGGCATTGTGGGACCGTGCGGCCACCCCTGGCGCCGTCGCGTGGCGATTCCGCGTCCCCGACGGCCGTACGATCGAGTTCGACGATGGACTGGCCGGCCGCGTACGGCGGACGGCAGGCGTCGACTTCGGCGATTTTGTTGTCTGGAGGAGAGACGATCTGCCAGCCTACGAACTAGCGGTAGTGGCCGATGATCATGCGATGGAGATCGCGGAGGTGGTTCGCGGCGAGGATCTGCTCACGAGCACGGCGCGACAACTCTTGCTCTACGAGGCACTTGCCTGGACGGCCCCGAGGTTCTGCCACGTGACACTCGTGCGCGACGCGGAGGGACGCCGGCTCGCCAAGCGAACCGGTGGGCTGGCGATTCGGGAATTACGAGAGCGAGGATTCTCGCCGGCCGACGTGCTGTCAGCCGCGCTTGAGCAACTCGCGGTGCCCCAGCCCTGAGTCAGCCAAAACCGGGAACACGCCGCGGCTGCAGCGGCCTCTGCGGCGTGGCGATCACCAGAATCGCCTCCACGAGCATGGCCGCAGCCAGCGACAAGAGCACGAGGCCCGCCCACGGCACCGGATCGGCCGGTAGCACGAAGCCGTTCGCATCTCGGAATTTTGGCAACGTCATGCTGGCCAGCGCCCACGTGCTCATCACATACATGAACACGGTCGGCACCCCGGTCACCAGCCAGACCCAGGCCTCGCGGCGGGTTCGCCAGAGCCAGACCGTCACGCCGAGCAGCGTCAGTGCCGCCAGCAGCTGGTTGCTCGCGCCGAAGAGGCTCCAGAACGTCTTCCAGACCGGCACGGTGTTGCCCTGGGCATCGACGTGCGGCTGCAGGAGAAACACGAGCGGCACGCCCGCCGTTAGCGCCGTCCCCAACCAGCCGCCGGCTTTGCCCGTGAGGCCGGTGAGTTCCTGGACGATGTACCGACCCAGTCGCGTGCAGACATCGAGCGTGTCGTAGACGAACGTCGTGAACGCCATCAGTGCGAATGAAACGCCGATCATCGCCGGCACGCCGAGAATCTCCAGAAACCGCCCCATGCCGAGCGCGTAGATAAAATTCGGCGGCTGGTTGGCGAGCTTCGAGTCACCGGCGAGCACCATCACGCAGGCCAGGCTCACCACCGCTACAAAAGCCTCCAGCAGCATCGTGCCGTAGCCGATCGCCTTGGCGTCGGTCTCCTTGCGGAGCTGCTTGCTGGTCGTACCCGAAGCGATCAGCGAATGAAAACCGGAGCAGGCGCCGCAGGCGATCGTGATGAAGAGCATCGGGATGAGGCTGCCCGTCTTGCCGGCCTGCCAACTCGTGAAGGCCGGGTAGCGGATCGCGGAATCGCCGGCCACCAACCGATCGCTGACGATCAGCCCGATCGCAGCCCCGGCGAGTGCCACATAGAGAAAGCAGCCTCCCAGATGGCCGCGGGGCTGCAGGAGCAGCCACATCGGCACCATCGCCGCCACCAGACAGTAGGCCAGCAGGAGCACGCCCCAGATCTTCTGGGCCGTGGCATCGGAGGTGCCCAGCCACTGTCCCAGATCGAACGGTATGAACTGACCGACCCAGATCGTCAGCCCCACCAGCGGCAGAAAGATCACGGTCGCCAGCCAGAGCGGCATCTTCGCATACCGCATGCAGAGTCCCATGATGATCGGCAGCGCGAGATAGAGCAGACTCGACGTGGCGATCCCGCCTCCCGACACCGTCTCGCCATGCTCAAGAACCTGTCGGCCTATGAAGCTCGATGCAGTGATGTCGGTGAAGGCGACGATGATGTAGACCAGCGCGATCCAGACGAACGCCAGGAACAGCAGGTAGCTCCGTCGGCTCATGTGGTCGCGGACCACCTCGGCGATCGACCGCGCCTTGTGCCGCACCGATGCCACCAGTGCCGCGAAGTCGTGCACGCCGCCGATGAAGATGCTGCCGAGCAGGATCCAGAGCAGGGCGGGCAGCCAGCCAAAGGCCACGCCCGCGAGGATCGGCCCCACGATCGGCCCCGCTGCCGCGATCGCCGAAAAATGCTGCCCGAGCAACAGCTCCGGCGGGATCGGCGCGTAGTCGACGTCGTCGCGGAGCGTGACAGCCGGCGTGACGGCATTCGAATCAAGCTGAAAGAGGCGGGCCAGCAGGCTGCCGTAGAGACGGTAGGCGATGAGCAGCACGAAGGCGCTCGGCAGCAGGACGACAAGCAGGCTCATAGTCGGTCTGTCGGATGCGGGAAGATCGAGCAGCGGTCCGAACAACTCCCGGGCTTCGTGGGCCCGGTCTTTCGGGAGACGACAACTTCGTACATCATGCCCGATTCAGAAGCCTCAGTCGATCGGCGGCTGGGGCAGAGGGCCCGGGAAATTCGAAGCACGCGGGAGCCACCATGGCCGCCACCACAGGCAACACGATCAAGGAAACCCTCGTCATCATCGGCAGCGGGCCGGCCGGCTGGTCGTCCGCCACCTACGCCGCCCGGGCCCAGCTCAAGCCGCTCGTCTTCGAAGGCGCGATCACCGAGAAGAACCGGATGGCGGGCACGCTGCCGCTCGGCCAGCTCGCCCTCACGAGCGAGGTCGAAAACTATGCCGGCTTCCCACACGGCAACCTCGGAGCCTTTCTCGATTCCGCACTGCCCGCTGAGCGTCGGCAGATGATGGCACCACATGCTGGCGAGGGCGTCACCGGCCCGGAGCTGATGGAGTTGATGCGGCAGCAGGCCGTCAACATGGGCACGCGGATCGTCACCGACGACATCCTGAAAGTCGACTTCTCGAAGCGGCCCTTCAAGCTCTATCCCTCCGAGGGCGGCGTTGTGGAGGCGGAGTGTGTGATCGTGGCCACGGGGGCGAGCGCCAACTGGCTCGGCCTGCCGAGCGAGGAGAAGTTCAAGAACCGGGGTGTCAGTGCCTGCGCCGTCTGCGACGGTGCGCTGCCCCGCTTCCGCAACAAGCCGATCGTGGTCGTCGGCGGCGGCGACTCGGCCGTGGAGGAGGCGACCTACCTCACGAAGTTTGCCAGCAAAGTGCATCTCGTGCATCGCCGCGATGAGCTGCGTGCCTCGAAGATCATGGCCCAGCGGGCGCACGACGACCCGAAGATCGAGATTCACTTCAACACCGGACTGGCCGAGGTGCTCGGCGACGACGCCAAGGGAGTGACGGGCGTACGGCTGGCGAGCACGATCGATGCCGGCAAGGAGACGACCCTCGAGGCGACGGGTGTCTTCCTCGCGATCGGCCACACGCCCAACACGGCGTTTCTCGACGGTCAGTTGGAGCTCAATCCGAAGAAATACATCGTCTGGACGAAGCACTTCCGCACTGAGACGAGCGTGGAGGGAGTCTTCGCGGCGGGCGACGTGGCAGACGACTACTACCGTCAGGCGATTTCAGCCGCCGGCACCGGCTGCATGTCGGCCCTCGACGCGGAGCGCTGGCTGGCGGCGCAGGGCACGCACTAGCTGCACGCGAAACATCGGCATCCTGCCCGACCCGGCCATTTCAATAGCCGAAATGGGCCATGTCTTGCGAATAGAAGTCCTCAATGACTCGTCGTAGTCCCTGGAACTCCGCTTCTGCTTCCGGCGACGGCTTGGAGCGATTCAATCGGGCGGGAAAGGTCTGCGCGACCCATTGCTGGAAACGCGACGCGGGGGCCAGCGCGTTCACCCGTTCCAGCGCCTTGCGAACGCCATCTTCTTCCAGCCTGAAGCGGAGCACTTCCCGATGGGCCGGAATAAATTCCACCTGGGGCCTCAGGTGGTTGTCGTAGACGTAGGGGTCTTCGGCGTACTGGTTCCGGACCGCATCCAGCCATTCACGAGGCCTGCTCTCAGGGGCGATGTCATTGTTGCGTTGCCAATAGTATTCCGACTTCATCCGATCGAAGGGGTGCCGGCATATCGTGAACGCCAGGTCGATTTCCTCCCAGCGAAAGAGTGCCTCCAGCAGATCGGCATGGAAGTGTTGTGGCGTCGCCTTGAGGTAACGCAGCTCCTTGACGTGCTGTTTTCGCACGATCAGGGGCTCCAACCATCCGAACCCTCGCAAGGAGTGCCCCACCGACATTCCACCCGCCTTCGGGATATGAACGAACAGGCAGCGAATGCCTTGTTTGACGAAGATCGACATGGTGTGTGTTGGGGGGCCGCAGGCAACGCTCGGATGGGCATGAACGCCTCTCAACTGCACAGCCGCGGGCAGAAGATGAGTGCGGAAGAATAACGGCACTTTCGCGAGAGTCAAGCAGCGGAGCGATGGTTCGATAGCGCCTCGGCGACCGCCTGCCAGCAGAAGCCGGCCGCATTGGCCACCTGCCACACGCACAGCAGCAGGATAACCTTCACGCGCATCCACAGCGGGAGTGGCTGGAGTTGTGCGTGCACATGCTGACGTAGTTGCAGGTGAAGCTTGGTGTCTTCCGACATCGCCCCGCTTCCTCGCCTGGCCCGCAGGCGGTGATACCGCCAGGCTCCGCGGCCGTAGTTGAAATACTGCTTCAGGAATCCCCGCAGGCTGCTGCGGTGCTCGTGGCGAACGATGGCCTCCGGGCAGGCCGTCAGCCTCCGACCCGAGGTCCGCCAACGGTCGATGAAATCACGATCCTCGGCTGCCAGCCGACCGAAAGCGGCGTCGCACCCGCCGATGGCGAGGTAGGCGGCCCGCTCCACCGCAAAGTTGAGACCCGGGAAAAAACGTGGCTCCTGACCAGGCGGATTGAAGAACGAATCCACTGCGGCCGTGATCACCTGCCCGGCAGCAGCGTAGGCGTTCTCGGCGTGCGGGTTCTCCACCCCGCCCCCAATCAGTGCACCAGAGTTTTCGCGACAGGCTCTGGACAGCCGTTCCAGCCAGGTCGCATGCGCCACGCAGTCATCATCGAGAAATGCAAGCAACTCGGCGGAAGCCGCATCAGCGCCGCGGTTCCGATTCCCCGCGACGCCAAGATTCGGGCCGGGCAGATGCACGAGTCGCAGCCGACTGGAAAACTCCGCGGCGATATCGACCACAGGAACGTCGGATGCGTCCACCAGCACGACCTCGAACTGCTCCGACGGAAGCGTCTGAGCAGCAAGCGATTCGAGGCATCGCCGCAACGGCCCAGGACGGTTGAACGTCATCACGATCACGCTGACGGTGGCGCCCTTCGCGATTGGTACGTGCGTCGCTGGTGATTCTTGGCTCTGGCACATCGATGACACGCCTATGGCTGGCTTGACCGTTGAGGCACAAGCCGCCGCCATGCACGCTCGGCCAAGTGACGGCCCTGGCGGAGATAGAAACGAACGCTTCCGAAATCGACCAATCCGCCGGTGCTGTCGAATTGAACAATACCTCTGGAGTGGCCTCGCCACAGGCAGACCCAGAGCGCCAGATTACCAGTGTGATTCACGACATAGGCCGCCCGGGAAAGCAGTTCGGTCACGGCCACCAGCATCACACCGAATTCGCCACGATCCAGTTGCAGGGCGGCATCGTCCAGTTCATGAACGACGACGCCATGACGACTTACCGGCATGTCCTCGATGAAAAAGCATCTGGAGCCAAATGCTTCGACAAACAGATCGCGCACCGCCAGTTCGTCGGTCTGGATCAGGATACGGAAGTCGGGGTGCCGTTCCAGAATCTTCTTCGCCTGATCCACGTAGGCGAGTGGGCTTGCCAGCGTGAGTTCAGTGCTTTTGTCGGTGCCGCGGTAGACCACCGCGATAGTTCTGGCAGGCTCGATGTCGTAGCGGGCGATCCACTTCGACTGAAACGCCCGAGCGTTCTCCGACGGCTGAAAATAGCGACGCATGACAAGGCCGAGACGACGGTAATCAATCCAGCAATAGAGGCCGTGATACCTCACCCTCGGCAGCCTCGTCAGCCCTTTGGTGGCGTCGATTGCCCCAGGGCTGAAGAACAGCGGATACATGTCGGATGCGTCGCGAGTCTGTTGGGCGTTCCGAAACCACCTGAACGCTTGCGAGAAATCGATCCGCCGGGGCATGTCTCCAGTCTTTTCCAAAACCTCGGCGATGTTCCAGAGCGCGACGGTACAGGTGGAAAAGAATCCGGATTGGTAGCCGCAGAACAGGGTGCCGTCACGACGGTTGTAGGACCCCTTGCGACTGAGTGGGATGTTCGCCAAGGGCGTCGAAGCGTGCCGGCTCAACATAGCGATCACGGCCTAATCACCCAGAATGAATGAACCGATGTATGCGGGTGCAAGGATAGGATTCCGAACGGCTTTCCGCAAACAGGCCCACGCTGTCCGATTGACAACTCTTCGTGCGTAGCTTGTATGCTCGTCTGTCGCCTACCAAGAAGCCTGCGAGCCCAGCGTGATCATCGTTCAGCTTAAACACGGCTTTGGGAATCAACTCTTTCAGTATGCGACTGCTCGTCGACTCTCGTTGACGTTGGGAGTGCCACTCAAGCTTGATCTGAGTTTCTACAGGACCCACCGGCTGCGGTCCTATGCTCTTGATCGGCTGAGCATCGAAGCCGATATCGCAACCGCCTTGGAGATGGTCCGTTGGCGGGGCCCGCGAGTGCTGATACCGATCACCCATCCGCTGGGAATGGTCCCACGCCTCGTGCGGGAACGTGCCTTCACGTTTGATCCGTCGATTCTCGCGCTTCCAGATGGCCGTTGCCTTGACGGCTATTGGCAGTCGTACCGTTACTTCGAGGATGTTGCGCCGACCATCCGTCGGGAATTCGCGGTGAAAGCTCCACCGCCCGACCGCGACCGCCGACTGCTCAACAGGATGGAGCAACGCGATTCCATCTGCCTGCATGTGAGACGGGGGGATTACGTTTCGAATCCTGTCGTCCGTAAGTTCCACGGCTTCTGTTCCGAAGACTACTACCGTCGTGCTGTCGAGCAACTGGCTGCCCAGCTGCAATCCCCGGAACTCTTCGTATTTTCCGACGATATGCCCTGGGTGAAACAGCACCTCACGTTCGACATGCCAACGACCCACGTCGATCACCACGCCGCCGACAGCGCTCCCGAGGAACTGCGACTGATGGCCGGCTGCCGGCATTTCGTCATCGCCAACAGCACGCTGAGTTGGTGGGCGGCCTGGCTGGCATCCGATCGTGGCGGCGTTGTGTATGCGCCACGGCAGTGGTTTGCCGATCCCTCCATGAATAGCACCGACCTCATGCCACCCTCGTGGCATCGAATCTAGCTGGCAGTGGAAAAGGCATCCCCGACCTGTTTCCACACGGTCGGCTGCACTTCAGCGTGGTGGCTGCCCGGTGCAGGCAGTCACAAACGCAGTCCCCGCCCGAGCCCCCGCCGATGTGTCGCTGAACGGGAGGCTTGCGCGGACACGGCACAACGCCCGCCTGCCCCGTGCCCAGGCCGTTCGCAGGCCACGGAAGCGGCGATACTCTGGATGCGCGTCGAGGACCATGCGTGCCTCGCGGGACTTCACCTCCTCGGACATGTGGTTCGTCAACTGATGCCCCCCGATCCGGATGATGGTGTTGAAGTGCGGAATGCACGCTGGCGGGCCGTATCGCTTCAGAAGCCGCAGGTAATACTCGCAGTCCATCAGCCAGACGAGGTCTTCGTCGAACAACAGCGGGTCCGCGTTCACGACTCCAAGCAGGCTCGGGGGCCCTATCGTGTTGACTCCATAGGTCATCGCCGCGCTGGCGAAAGGCGTGAGAGCTTGCGACATCCGTCCTTCCACCATGTGCATGGCGCGTCCCACACACCACCTCGCGCCTCGATGAAACTCCTGCATCATCTGCCCGAGACTGTCCGGGCCAAACAACAGGTCGTCCTGAAAGAGAATGCGAACCACGTCGCCAGTAGCCGCTCGAATGCCGGCGTTGAGAGTGTCCGTCGACCGACGCGTGCCGGGCCTGATGTGCACGATTGGCAGGAGATGTCGCCAGCGATCAACCACCTGGGTGATCGAGTCATCCTGCGCATTGTCAGCCACGACCACTTCGATGTGCTTCCACTTCTGCAGGAAGATGGAGTGCAGTGCACATGCCAGATATTCCGCCCCCTTGCCATGCATCTCATAGCACGGGATGACGACCGACACACGGCTTGAAGCAGCTTCTGGCACCTTGAGGCGGTCTCGGTTAGTTGCCACGCACCCAGCGTGTGTACCACCGCGGCAGAAACCGGGCACACTGCCAGGGCGCGGCCCTCTTGAGTATCTCGAAGTACCACGGCCCCGATTCGTAAGCGCGGCCATCCTGCCCGATGCGCGTGAAAAACGTCACGTCCGTAGGGTAGCTCGGGGCATCCCAGATGTCGACCTGATTGTATTCGTATGACGAAGTCGGGAGCGTCGTGGTGCCGGTAATGCATCCCTCAACGAGGGCGTTCACGGAGCTCCACTTGCGCTCGTGGAAATCGCCCCCTCGCCTGTCCCAATTGGATCCTGAGACATAGTGCAGAAACGCGTGCTCCCAGATTTCAATCGCAAAGCGGTCATCGTATTGATCGAGGAACGCGTCGGGCAGACAGGAGTGATTCCCGTTCCTCGTATTGATCTTGCCGGAGTACGCGAAGCCGCGGACCTTCGCCGTCGGGTGATTCCTCAAATAGTGATAGAGGCCACCACCGGTGTCGGTGTGGACGCCCTCAATACACGCTGGGGTGAAATCCAGATCCGTGACAGATGGCACAAGAGCCGTGTTGATGGCGAGTATTCCCGAACCAACCAGATACCGCACGTTGCCACGACGATCTTTGCGGCCAGCCAACGCGTAACCGTCGAGAAAGTCGCGAAATGAAAAGTCTCGCAGCAGGAACATGTCGGAATCGATCAGGCAAATGATCGAGCCCGGTGGTGGTTTCGGCTGATTGCGAAGCACCCCGTGAATGAGCTGCGAGTGCGCGTGGGATGGCTGCAGCGATTTGTCAGGGGCAGCAACGCTCAGCGTCGGCAAGGAGAGGTCTGCAGCGGCGGCGGCGATATCGGCACGTGCGGACTCGCTGGTTGCCGAGTTGACGATTCGCAACTCGTAGTCGTCACGAAGAAATCGCCGGAAACATCGTGCCTGAACCGTCATGAACTCAGGCCGATTCGGATAGAACGCGTAGATGATGACCATACAGGCTGGCGCTGAGCGATCGAGGGCAATGGAGGACTTCTCACCGGCAACGATCAGACCGTGCCCCCCCCCAACCGAGGACGAGGCGGGGACGGCACCTTGGTTTGGCCGATCGCTATGTGCGCACAGTGAGCACGGGCCCACTCGGTGATTGTGGCGAGGAATCCAGGCGTTTCGCAAGTTGCATGAACGGTCGCTCCACGATCATGTAGCTGAGAGTTGAAACGGTCAGCGTACCCACCAGATACAGCACAACCTGCCAAGCAGGAGGAATCCATTGGAACCTGCTGTTCATGACCACGGAACGGACGAGCATGTTGCAGAGATACGCTGAGTAGGAGATCGTGGCAATCCACCGAATCGCTGCGGGCACGAACCGACCCGGAAGGGTTGTGATTCGGGCAAAAAGCGGCAACATCAGCGCCGCTCCAAGCGGGCAGATGAAAAGAAGCCCGGTGCGGGCGAAAAATGAATGACTGGGTGACGAACTCCAGACGAAGCCCACGCAGAAGATGACGAAAGCCAAGCCCAGGATAGCGAGTGTCTGGCGGATGGCACGGTTTTCAAATGCTCCCTCCTCATTGAAGCACGCTATCAGAACGCCCACCCCAATCGCATCCAGCCGGAACAGTGCGACTTTGCGAACGCCTTCATCCCACGTGGGATCAGCAAACGCAACGAAAACGCAACGGGCGACCAATGGCAGCACCATCAGAATACAGGCCATGAACACGAATCCACGCCGCGCCGGGAGACACCAGCCACTGCCGATCAGAAGCAGGGGAGCCAGGAGATAAAACCATTCCTCCACAGCGAGGCTCCACGCCTCGGGGAAGAAATACGGGTGGGGCCAGCAGAGATTCTGGACATACAGCAGAAACGGCCATATCGCCGACCAAGAGATTGCTTTGTATCTACCGACGTAGATGGCATTGATTAAGAGATACACGAGATACGCCGGAACGGTCCGCAGCCACCTGCGGCGCCAGAAGCGGGCAAGGGAGAGCGTGCCACTGGTGTAGCTGCGATAGAGAATTCCACCAACAAGAAACCCGCTCAGCGCAAAGAAAATCTCAACTCCCACCACGCCGCATTCTCCGATACGCAGACTCGTCGACTTGGGGATGGCAGGCAAGATCGCCATGTGCGCCAGCAGCACCATGATAATGGCGGTGGCTCGCACAAGATCGAGACCGACAATCCGTTCGGGTGCCCGACTCATGACGTCCTGCTCGTTTCCTGGTCCATACAGATTGTCACTGCGAAACCTCTTCCGACTTGGCTCCGCCGGTGACCGGGGAAAACGCGCAGATGATGACCATGCAAGACCCGTCTTCGTTTGACATAAAAGCCCCGGACGGAAGTCCGGGGACACCGGGCCGTTGGGCTTTTCCGAGTTCTACATACCAAGCGGGACGATGTTCTCTCCCGGTGTCCTCCGGCTTCCGCCGGGGGATTTTATTGAAGGGGTTCGTTATTCCCTCACAATATCAAACAAAAACCCTGCCGGGAGGGGCTCCCGGCAGGGCTCGTTGTGATTGAAGCGGACGGCTCTGATCCATCTGCGACGGACTAGAAACCTGAGTAGGTGACGAGGATGTCGCCGTGCTTCTGGAAGCGGATGATCACCGAGCAGCCGCAGGCGTAGTCATACTTCACCTGGCCGCAGCCGAGCAGCGTGCACCGCGAAGTCTCGCAGGGGCAGCCCTGGCAGCAGGCCGGCAGGCAGACCGGAACGGCTACCATCTTGCAGGTCTCCGGGCTCGTCGGATTGAGGACCGTCTCGTAGGTCGGCTCCTCGCAGCAGCCCTTCGCACACTTGTGCTTGTGGGCATGCTTGTGGCGATACTTGATGCAGGGATTTGTAGGGCAGCAGGTCTCGGCACCACAGTCGGGCTCAAGGCCGCATGACGGCTCGAGGGTGCAGGCCGGCTCGAATGCCGAGCAGCCAACTTCAGCAGGTGCCGCACAGCCCGGATCGGCTTGGCGACGATGATGGCCAAAACCCGCGTCGGCGAGCGAGGCGACGGCAAACGACAGGACGGCCGCAAGACCGCAGAGAAACAGCGAACGACTCATGAAGTGAGCCTCCAAAAGAAAAGCTGGCAGTGACTGGGGGGACCGCAGAAAATTTCCCGCGGGCGAAGCCGGGATGCCGCCCGAAAGCTTCGAGCAACTCTGACACACAGATGGCAAATGTCAAAAAACGCTGTTTTCACCTCGTTTCGGTCTCAATTCCCACGGTGTGTTCAGAACGGCCACCACCCGGTTGCAGCCATAGTGCACGCCCGTATACACTTCGGCAAAGCCGGCAGGATGCGGCAACCGATCTGAATGTATTGACTACCCATCCAACTGGAGGCCCGCGTGACGACGTTGCAAGAGATCATCGCCGCAGTGAAGTCTCTGAGCCCGGCCGACAGGCTCCGTCTCGTCGACACTGTGTGGGACGAGACATCGCCCGACACGTGGCCGACACCGAGCGAGGAGTGGATCAAGGAAGTACAGCGGCGGTCATCTGAGTACGACGCCGGCCGAATGTCTGCCTCACCGTGGCCTGAAGTGCAGGCCCGCGCCCGGCGAAAGGCCGGCCTCGATGGCTGAAGTGCTGATCCTGCAGGCGGCCGACGACGAGTACGTCGCGGCCCTGCAGTGGTACGCCGAACGAAGCATCGCCGCAGCAATCGGATTCGAAGCGGCTGTCGCCTGCGCAATTGATTCGATCACCGTTCAGCCCAACTGGCCTCCTGCCTGCGACGAACGGCATCGATTCATCATTGTTCGTCGATATCCGTTCCAGGTCATCTATCGCATCGATGACCCCGCTTCCATCGTGGTTGTTGCAATAGCCCATTGCAGCCGTCAGCCTGACTACTGGCGTTACCGGTAATCTAAATCAAGGCATCGGCAAATCAATCGCAACGTCACGCCATCATCTGGCGGAAGCGGCCGAAGAGATAGGCGGAATCGTGCGGGCCGGCGGCCGCTTCGGGGTGATACTGCACGCTCGCGGCGTTGGCCGTGGCATGACGCACGCCCTCGATCGTGCCGTCGTTGAGATTCCGATGGGTGACCAACAGTTCCGGGGGCAGCGTCGCCTCGTCCACGGCAAAGCCATGGTTCTGAGACGTGATCTCCACCTTGCCGGTCTCGAGGTCCATCACCGGCTGATTGGCGCCACGATGGCCAAACTTCAGCTTGTAGGTCTTCGCGCCGCAGGCCAGTGAGAGGAGCTGGTGGCCGAGGCAGATGCCAAACATCGGCACCTTGCCGATCAGATCGCGGACGGTGTCGACGCAATAACCGAGCACCTCAGGATCGCCGGGGCCGTTGGAGAGAAACACGCCGTCGGGTTTGTGGGCGAGCACCTCGGCCGCCGTGGCCTTGCCAGGCAGCACGGTCACGCGACAGCCGGCGCTGGCGAGATGCCTCGCGATGTTCCATTTCATCCCATAGTCGAGCGCGACCACGTGCTTCGTGCCTGACAAGGCAGCCGGAGGCGGCGGAAACACGCCCCCTTCCAGCGGCTGCGGCAGCGGCCGCGCCCATTCGTCGAGCGTCTCGGTCCACTCGCTGTCGGCTACCGGCATCACCTCGCGGACGAGATCGCGGCCCACCAGCGTCGGCGCGGTCCTGGCCATCTCGACAAGCTTCGCCGGATCGAGCACCTCGCTCGACACCACCCCCGTCATCGCCCCGCGAATCCGCAGCCGGCGAACGAGCGCCCGCGTGTCGATGCCCGCGAGCCCCACGACACCGGCCCGCGCGAGATAGTCACCGAGCGTGCCCGTGGCGGTGAAGTTGCTGGCAATGCGGCTGGCCTCACGGACGATGAAGCCCGCCATCTGCAGTTTCCCGCTCTCGATGTCGTCCTCGTTCACGCCGTAATTGCCGATCTGCGGCGCGGTCATCGTGAGAATCTGACCACGGTAGCTGGGATCGGTGAGGATCTCCTGATACCCAGTCATCGAGGTGTTGAAGCAGACCTCACCGGAAACGGTGCCCGTGGCCCCAAACGACTCACCGAAATAAACCGTGCCGTCTTCGAGTGCCAGTGCCGCGCGTGCCACGCCAAAATCCCTCGTTCGAGTGGTGTCATGCCGTTGTAAATGGCATCATAGCACATGCGCGGCGACGTTCAGCCACGCTGCCCTCACGGCGTGGGCGTGGCCGTCACGAGCACATCCTGTGGATCCTCGACGAGCACGAGCCCGCGGAACCGCACCTCCTGCGGCACGGTGTTCGAGTGCAACTGCAGGCCGATCGGCCCGCTCTCGCAGAGTTCCGGCTTGGGATCGGTCCAGTCGAGCACCTCTTTCCCATTCACGGCAAACCGGATCCGGCTGCCGATGGCCAGAATTTCCATTTGGTTCCAGTCGTGCTGCCTGCCGGCGGCCTTCGCCCTGCCATCCTGATCGGGGCTGATGCCATTGCGACGATGGAGGTCAAAGAGCCCATAGCCCGAGGGAAACATGACCAGGTGGCCCTGGTAGCTCGACGCCTCGCCATCCTTCTCGAACTTCTTTCCCCAGATGGCGACGCCCGAGTGCATCTCGCTCGTCACGAGTTTGCCCTCAAGGAGCAGGCGGAAATTGCGATAGGGCTTCTTGGTGAGGAGATAGGTGCTCACCTGCGGCGCGTTGGCTTCAGTGTTTCGTCCCACGATCTCACCACCCTCGACCGACCAGTAGGGATCGACGTGTCCCTCCCAGCCCTCGATGTCGCGACCATTGAAGAGCTTGACTGCCTTGGACTGCTCCGCTTCCGGCAGCTTGACCGTGGCTGACCAGCCGGCGGCTGCAGCCGCCTCGGCCGGTGACGCAGCGAGTTCGGCAACAGGCGTGCCGTCGTCCTGAAGCTTGCCGGCAGCCCAGAGCGTGCCCCGCGTCATCATGTCGAGGAACTGAGGCATCTCGACCGTGGGCGTGTAGTGACCGATCGTCGTTCCAAAGACTCTCGCCTTGCCATATTGATTGGTCCAGATGATTGTCTGCTTGGTCTTCCGCTCCCGGCTCATCGCCTCGGCCAGCGGCTTGGCCGTGTCGAACACCTTGTCGCAGTAATACAGCTCTTCGTTTGGAATCTTCCATTCCTTGGGCAGACCCTTGAGGATCGGGTGCTCGGCAATGAGATTCGCGGTGTATTCATAGTGCGCCCCATGGCCGGGCGACTGGATGCCGCAGAATTTGAACCAGTCGTCGTTGCCGGCCCGGTAGCAGTGCATCGCGCAGTGCATGAGCACGGCCGGGGTTCCCTTTTCGTGCTCGGCGACGATCTGCTTGAGGAACTCGGGGTCCTTGACGTCGGCGAAGCACTCGTTGTGGAAGACCACGTCATAGCCCTTCGACCAGTCGGGCTTGGAATAGATGGAGACCTTGTGGCCCGTGCTCGCGCCTCCCTCATGGATCACGGTGCAGTTGATCCTGGCCCGCGAGGCCAGGCCCTCCGTGATCACCTTTTTCTGCCCGTCGTAGTCATGGCAACAGCCGCCAGTGATGTAGAGCACTTCGAGCGGCTTCGTCGCTTCGGCGGCTACCGCCACGACTCCGTCGACGACGGTCAGGCCGCTGGCGAGCAGGCAAGACAGACCGATCGCCAAGCGACGCATAAGGGCAAAGCGGATCACGGCAGGGATTCCTTGTGATGGCCGGGGGAGTGTTCCTCGGGAAGTATGCTCCGGGTGGACGCGCGCAGTGTCAAGCGGCACGGCACCCGATGCCGCGGCGGGCACTTGCGACCAGCATCATGTTCGCGTGCGCTTCGACACTGGCAGGACCAGCCTGGCAATCCGGCGGCCGGGGGACGTCATCGCCAGCAACTCGAGTGCCGTGGCCGTCACCCACCGGCGGCCTCGCATGGCCAGGCCGATGCGACCCGCCGTGCAGGACACGACGTCGAGCGTAATGCGGTGATGCGTGACCGAGTGCGCGATCTTCCCGCGCCGTTCGGTCGCTCCGCATGAGAGGCCGCCCAGCACCTCAGATCGCTCGATGCCCCGCCGCACACTCCGCAGGCCCCCCGGCACCCGCGGAAAATCCCAGAGCCCTTCCCACCACTCGCCCGGCCCGCGTTGCACGACGAGCACCCGAGCCCCGCGCCGCACGACGACAGCCGTCTCGTGGACCACCTTGACCGCGCGGCGGCTGGCCTTCGCAGGGATCTCGGCCACACGATCAGTTCTTCGGGCCTCGCAATGGTCAGCGAGCGGACAGGTTCCACAGAGCGGTTGCTCTGGCGTGCAGACCATGGCGCCCAGATCCATCAACGCCTGATTGAAACGCCCCGGATGCTGCCGTGGCACGAGACCAGTGGCGATCTCCCAGATCGGCTCATCACTCCCCGGGCCGTCGAACGGTTTCGCATATCCGACCAGCCGGGCGATGACACGCCGCGAGTTGGCCTCAACGATCGGTTCGGGCTGATCCAACGCAATCGATGCGATCGCTCCGGCCGTATAGCGACCGATCCCCGGAAGGGTGCGCAGGCCGACGACGGTCTGCGGAAATTCGCCGCCATGCTCAGCGACGAGTTTTTTCGCCGCGGCGTGCAGCTGCCGCGCACGGCGGTAGTACCCCAGCCCTTCCCAAAGTCTGAGCACGTCGTGCTCGGTCCCCGCTGCCAAGGCCGTCACGGTGGGAAACCGCTCCAGAAAGCGGAGATAAAAATCCTTGACCCGCTCCACCTGCGTCTGCTGGAGCATGATCTCGCTCACCCAGACGCGATAGGGATCCTGCGATCGCCGCCAGGGCAGATCCCGCCGGGCACGGGCGTACCAGCGAAGCAACGCGTTGGCGACGGCAGCCGAATCGGCCGGCCCGATCACCCCCGCGGCCTGCCTGCGGCGGCGTCTGCCTGCGACCTTCCCGGCCTTCTTCACGCGAGCCCCTTGCAAACGGGTTTTTCTTGGGTTCCAAACACAGAGTCTAGAGTGATCCGGAAAGAGTGATCCATGGCTGAAAAACTCTCCCTCAAACAACGCGAGTCCCCGGCCGGCCCGGTATGGGAATTTGTGCACCCCAGATGTGCCCGCCGGCGGCGGGCCGACATGGAGGAGGTGGAGGCGATGGTGGAGGCGGGTGAAACGGAGATCGCCCGGGACGAACTCGTCTGGCTGCTCTCCGAATGCCCCGACTTCCTCGATGCCCATGTGCACCTAGGGCTGATCGCTCTGGAGGAAGAAGACCCGAAGCTGGCGCGGGGCCACTTTGGCAGAGCCTACGAACTCTGCATTCGAGCACTCGAGGCTGCCGGCAATCCGCAGCCGCTCCCCTATGCGGTCGATGGCAACAAGCCGTTCTACGAGGCGGCGAAAGGACTCGTTCACTGCCTGCTCGACATGGGCCGCCAGAAGGTGGCACAGGATGTCTGCCGACGGATCGCGCCGCTCGATCCCTCCGATCCACTGTCTATCCAGCGTCTTGCGGAGCATCGCGCATGACGACAACGCCAACCGCTCACCCGCCCCGTTTCATCGTGCTGGAGGGCATCGACGGCGCGGGGAAATCCTCGCAGGTGGAGCCGCTCGTCGCCTGGCTGCGGGAGCGGGGCCGCACCGTCACCACCTGCCGCGATCCCGGCGCCACGCCGGTCGGCGATGCGATCCGGGAAATCCTGCTCAATCGCGCTGATCTCCATCTCGCGTCAACCGCCGAGATGCTCCTCTATATGGCGGCCCGCGCTCAACTCGTCGCGGACGTCATCCAGCCCAGCCTAGCCCGCGGGGAGTGGGTTGTCTCCGATCGCTACCTGCTCGCCAACATCGTCTATCAAGGTCATGCCGGCGGCCTCGCTCCCGATGCGATCCGGCAGGTGGGCGCCGTCGCCACGACTGGTGTCGAGCCCGATCTCGTGCTCGTGCTCGATGTCGATCTGGAAACGGCGGCCCGTCGGCTGGCCCGTCCGCTCGACAAGCTGGAAAACCGTGGCGATGCATTCCGTAGCCGACTGCGGGCGGGGTATCTTGCCGAGGCGGCTCGGCGGCCTGATCGCATCGTCGTCGTCGATGCGGCCGGCGACCCCGCTGCGGTGCAGGCCAGCCTGCGGGCGGCGATCGAGCTTCGCTTCCCGGAACTCCAGCCACACGGCTGACGAGAAAGGCAGACCCATGGCCTGGCAGGCAACCACAGGTCGCGGTGAGATCATCGGCCAGGATGCCGTGGTCGAACAGTTCGTGAGGGCCGCCGCCCATGGACGGATTGGGGGCTCCTATCTCTTTCTCGGACCGGCGGGCGTGGGCAAGAGCACGGTGGCCCTTGCGGTCGCGAAGTCGCTGCTCTGTGAGCATCCCCGCGCTGGGCTGGTCGCCTGCGGCGCATGCGCATCGTGCGTGCAGGCGGATGGAGGCAGTCATCCCGATATCGATGTCGTGGCGAAGCCGGCAGACCGGGCAACGATCCCGTTGGAAACGTTCATCGGGAATCCCGAGCATCGCATGCGCGAAGGACTCTGCTGGCGGCTGCTTCTCCGTCCGGCGCTTGGTGGCCGCAAGGTGGCGATCATCCTCGATGCCGATCATCTCTCCGACGAGGCAGCCAACTGCCTGCTCAAGACGCTGGAAGAACCGCCCGACCGGGCCGTGATCATCCTGGTGGGCACCTCGCTCGAACGGCAGCTTCCCACGATTCGCTCGCGGTGTCAGATCGTGAGATTCCAGCCGCTTGCAGAGGAGAACGTATTCCAGATTCTCGCTGCGGAAGCCAGCACCACGGGAAACCCGGTCGATCCCGCCCTGCTCCGCCAGTGCGCCGCAGCCGCTGCAGGCAGTCTGGCTCGTGCACGCCTCCTGCTCGATCCGGAACTGACGGCATTCCGTGGACGGCTCATCGCGCTCCTGTCACAGCGGCCGCTGCACGGCGTCGAACTCTCACGGGAAACGATCGCACTCGTCGAGGCCGCGGGCAAGGAGGCGCCGCCTCGGCGGGCCCGGCTACGGATCGTGCTGGAAGCCGCAGTCGAATTTTATCGGGCCGCCATGCGGACCGCTGTAACGGGTGAACGGCCAGCCGATGCAGCGCTGGCTCAGCGGTTGACTGCTTGGAGTGCCGATGGTGAAGAAGCGGCGCAGGCGATTCAGAGTACGCTCGACGCGATTGAGTCCATCGATCGCAACGCCAACCTGACGATCCTCGTCGACTCCTGGACGGCGCTGCTCGAACAACCGTCCCTGAACCGAGTGGACTGAGTAGGGCTCATCTCGTTCAGCCGCACGCGACGGGATCCAACGCTCGGGCTTGCCTGCGGAACCTTCCTATTCTGCGCGGACCCCGCGAGCCCTCTCGCCTACCGGGGCGACTGCGGGGTTTCTGCCTGACGTTCCTTCCACATCGATTTTTTCGGTCGTAGCTGTCGATCCTCCTGAAAGGTCGGCGGGTTTCGTACGGCGAACAACGCACCGTGAACGGAACGCATGCAGACCGGTGTGTGTCGCGGGCTAGGGGGGCGATCGGGCATGTCGGAAAAAAGGGCGGGCGGAATCTTTGCATCGTCGTTCGTTGCCGGCCTCCTGCTGGCGGCGGCGATCTTCGCGCCACGGGCCTGGGAGCCAGTGCCCGGGCCCTATTTCGGCCTCGATGATCCGGCCTCGGTGGCATCTCCCGAGACTGAAGGGATCGAGGCTGCGCATGCCGAACTCTCCGCCCGTGCCCAGGCCCACGGGGCGAATACCGTAAACCGATCGAGCATCGATCGGCCCATGTCCTTGCAGGCGCATCAACCCGACCGCTCAGCAGGCCGTCCGTCTTCCAACAGTGAACTCGCCGATTCTGTCGCCTCGCACCTGCGGGCTCCGCTGGCAGCAGGAGCCTTCACGACCGTGCCGGCGGCTGGAGTCAACCACCAGCCTTCCACGCCTTTGCCGTCGGTCACTCATTCGGCCTCGCCGGCGGCCCTTCCGCCGGAACGTGTTGCAAACGCCGACGCCTCAAGTCCCGCTGCCACAGCCGCGCTCGCCAGCACGTTGCCGTCGCTGCCAACGCCATCCAGTCCAGCGGCGTTGTCCAGCCCAGCAACGCCACCATCGGCAGCGCAGGATGAGGGAAGCACACCAGCGAACGTCATCAGTCAAGCCGTCCAACCGCCCGAGCCGCCGGAATCGCTCAAGGGGTTGATGAATCGTCTGCAGGCATCCCAGCCGACCGTCGTCCAGCAATCGCCTCAGCAAGCCCACCAGCCAATACAGTCCGAAGGACGCATTTCGGCGCCAACAGCGACGGTTTCTGAGTCGCAGTCCTCGTCGCAGTCGCTCGCGCACGCTCCCGCTCCCATCCCTGCGCAGTCGTCGCCCCTGGCCGTCGATCCTTACCGACCTGCCGCCAGCGCGCCGCGTTCGCTTGCCTTGCCGGTGTCGGCAGGTGCGGTGGGAGCGGTACCGCTGCCAGGCGAGCCGTGGACCGACCCCGATGGCGTCAACTGGTCAGACGTTGTCGCGTCACCACGTTTGTCGACGACCGGCGGAGAACGGCGTCGTACGTGGCTGGGCGAGTGGCGGAACGACACGCGTGGAACGCTGCCGCGGACTGATGAACCCCAAGGGTCGGCAAACGCCTCCACGAGTAGGCTTCTCGATCGACTCCGAGGGGGCGATCGCAGGCAGGCACCGGCACCCGTTCCCGGCGCGGGGGGCAACGCCCCAGCAGACGTTTCCCCCCTCGACATCAGCCAATGGCCACGGGCTTTCAAACTGGAGCAGCAACTCGATCATCTCGCCTCGCTCGCCGCCGGGACCGAGCCAATCAACCTCTGGACGAACCAGACGCGGGCCGCAATCCAGAGCGTTCACGACACGCGTGGACCCCGCGACGCCGCGGCGGATTCGAGCCTGATTGCCCTCGGTGAAGCGGTCATTGCCGGCATGTCACTGGCCGACACGACGATCGACGGCAGCCTGGCGACCCACACCCGCCGCGCCGCACTCGCCGTAGCCCGCCGGGTTGCCGTGTGGCGATCGACTGCGGCGTTCTTCGCGGCAATTGATCGCAATCCGCAGGAAATCAGCATCAACGACGCCGCCGCGGCGATGACCCGCCAGGCCGCAGGCCGGACCGTCGTGGAGATCGCCCGGCTGCTCGACGGCATTGAGCGGTTCGAGATGACGACCTCCTCAACCGATGCCCTGGCGGTGAAGACCTCCCTCGGTTCGATCTGCGGATTTTATCCAACGGCCGCACGCGCGGTGGCGCGGGCAGTGGAAGACCATTACCTCGCACCCAACGTGCGGATCGCCGTCCATCAGCAGTTCCTAGAAACACTGCTTCCGGGAGCGAGCGTCGACACCGCGCCCTTCCAGGATACGGTGATGGGACGCGAGGTGCGAGGCACGCGGACCGTCGAGCGCACGACCATTCTTCGGCTCGTTCCCGACGATGACGAGATCTGCTTCAACCTGGAGGTGCATGGCGACATCGCGTCACGTGCCATCACCGACGCGGGGCCGGTATCCGTAACGGCCCGCAGCGCCTCGGCGTTCACCGTGCGCAAGCCGATCACGATCTCGCCCCAGGGATTGTTGTTCGGCAATGCCACCGGCGTCGCGTCCAACCGCTCGCATGTCGACACCATTCAGACGAGCTTCGATGCCGTGCCGGTGATGGGTTCGCTGGTCCGCAACATGGCGAGAAACCAGCAGGCGGAAGCGATGCCCGAAGCCAACCGCGAGGTGATCGACAAGATCATCTCCCGCGCCTGCCGAGAGGTGGACACGCAGGCCGAGCCGGAGTTCGCCAAAATGGCTGACCGCATCCGCGACCGGGTTTGGATGCCGCTGGTGAAACTCGGCCTCGACCCGAAGGCGGTGGCCATGCAGACGACGCCGTCGGTGGCGACGATGAGACTACGGCTCGCGGGCGAAACACAACTAGCCGCCCACACGCCGCGGCCCCGCGTCGCCACCGACGCGATGCTAAGCCTGCAGCTCCACGAATCATCCGCCAACAACGCGCTGGACAGACTCGGAGTCGCCGGCAAGCGGCTGACGCTCGAGGAACTGATCCAACTCATCTGCGACCAGGTCGGCGTGGAGTCGAAGATTCCTGAGGAGTTGCCGGAAGGGGTTTCGGTGACCTTTGCCAAGAAGCAGCCAATTCGCGTGGAGTGCCGCGATGGGCTGGTGCACGTCCACGTCGCGCTCGATGCGATCGAGAGCGGCCGTCGCGATTGGTATGACATCGTTGCACGCGTCGCCTACAAGCCGGTCTGCTCGGGCCAGCAGGTGTTTCTCGAACGCGAAGGGCCGATCCAACTGAGCGGAAAGGGGCACGAAGGCCGGATGGAGCTCGCGCTGCGGACCATATTCGGCAAGATTTTCCCGAAGGAACGGCCGATCGCGGTGCTGCCTGAGCAGATCGCGAAGAATCCGAAGCTGGCCGACGTGCAGGCGGCACAGGCTGTCAGCAGCGACGGCTGGTTCGCACTCACACTGCAACAGCGCACAACACCCCCGCCCGCGATCGCATCCCCGCCGAAGCCGCAGCAAGGCCGCCCCACCGAAGCCCGCCGCAAGACCGTCTGGCGATAACACGCCGACGGTTCGGCGCTGCCCACGCCCTATCGCCGGACGTTCACCGTCCCCCTCTGGACGTTCGCTCCGTCGCCGCATTGGTCGAGGGCAGGCTCCCCGGACACCGGAGCGAGCATTAGGGCGCCTCGGCGCACAGAGACCAGCATCATCCCCGACGCGTTCGCCGAGCCGCCCCGCGAGCGCAGCGTGTTCGGGGAGTCTGCCCGGCAGCGATCCCTTCGCTCCCACGTCCCATTGAAATCCTGCGGGGCTGGCCGGACAATCCAGCCTCTCCCGAGATCAATCATCCGCACACTCCTCATCACAGGCCGTCATGCACGCTGAAACGCCCTCCTTCCGCATCGAATCCGACAGCATGGGCGAAATCAACGTGCCCGCCGACCGCTATTGGGGCGCCCAGACGGAACGTTCCCGCGACAACTTCAAGATCGGAACGGATCGCTTCCAGTGGGGCCGTGCCGTGAAGAAGTCGCTCGGCATCCTCAAGAAGTGCGCGGCACTCGCCAACGGTGAACTCGGCCAACTGCCAGCCACCACCGTGAAGCTGATCGTGCAGGCAGCAGACGAGGTGATCGCTGGCACGCTCGACGCCCACTTTCCGCTGGTGGTGTTCCAGACGGGGAGCGGCACGCAATCGAACATGAACGCCAACGAGGTGATCTCGAATCGCGCGATCGAAATCGCCGGCGGCGTAATGGGCTCGAAGAAGCCGGTGCACCCCAATGACGACGTCAACCGTGGCCAGTCGTCGAACGACACCTTTCCCACGGCGATGCACATCGCCGCCGTGGAGGTGATCCATGACCGACTGCTGCCGGCCGTCCGCAGCCTGCGGGATGTCTTCGCGACGCTGGAGAAGCGCCATGCCGACCTCGTAAAGATCGGTCGCACGCACCTGCAAGACGCCACACCAATCACGCTCGGCCAGGAGATCTCCAGCTGGCGGTCACAACTCGACGATCGGATCGCCGGGCTGGAGCGGGCGTTGCCCGGGCTCTACGAACTGGCGATCGGCGGCACCGCCGTGGGCACGGGTCTGAACGCACACGCCCGATTCGGCGAGGTGGCTGCACGTTGGATCGCGAAAGAGACCGGCCATCCATTCGTGTCGGCACCGAACAAGTTCGCGGCCCTGGCCGCCCACGACTCCATGGTCGACGTGAGCGCGGCAGAGCGGGGCCTCGCCATCGCGCTATTCAAGATTGCCAACGACATCCGCCTGCTCGCCTCCGGGCCGCGGTGCGGGATTGGCGAGATCTCGATTCCGGAGAACGAGCCGGGGAGCTCGATCATGCCGGGGAAGGTGAATCCCACGCAGTGCGAGGCCATGACGATGGTCTGTGCGCAGGTGTTCGGCAACGATGCCGCAGTGGCATTCGCCGGCTCTCAGGGTCACTTTCAGCTCAACGTCTTCAAACCGGTGATGGTCCACAACGTGCTCGAATCGGCCGATCTGATCGCCGATGCCTGTGATTCGATGCGGATCCACTGTGCCGCTGGGATCGTGCCAAACCTGGCGAGAATCAAGCAGCATCTCGACGACTCACTGATGCTGGTGACGGCCCTCAATACCCACATCGGCTATGAGAAGTCGGCAAAGATCGCCAAGAAGGCCCATGTCGAGGGGACGAGCCTGAAAGAGGCCGCCGCGGCACTTGGCTACGTGACTCCTGAGCAGTATGACCAGTGGGTCGTGCCGGTGGAGATGACCAGGCCACTCGCCTCTTCGTGATGTCGTCCATCAGCCTCGCAGTGAAGGCACCGGTTTCTTCCGTAGACATAGAGGAGCAAGCAATGGCGCACGAACACGCTTCCGGCCAGATCACCCGCCGGGCCTTCGCCGGCATGACCGCCCTCGCGGCTGCGGCCACCGCGACGCCGGCCGAGGCGAAGATCCGCCGCGTTGGCGGCGAGACGATCCTCGGCGAAGGAGAACACACCTTTCGCGTTCGCCACCAGTTCCCTCAACTCCCCGACCGGTTCACCTGGCAGACCACCCACAACGTCGCCGTCGATGCCGCGGGCAATCTCTACGTGATCCACGAGGGACGAAAGGAGCAGAAGGACCATCCGGCAATCTTCGTGTTCGATCCGGCCGGCACATTCATCCGCGCCTTCGGCAGCGAATTCCAGGGGGGTGGCCATGGCATCGAGGTCCGCCAGGAAGGGAATGAAGAGTTTCTCTACGTCTGCGGATATCAGCAGGTGAAGGCGTTCGCGAAGATGACGCTTGCCGGGGAGATCGTCTGGTATCGCAAGGCGCCGATGGAGTCGGGGGCCTATGCGGCCGGCGAAGACGTCTCGACGACGCCGACGTGGAAGCGAGACGGATTCCTTCCCACGAATTTCGCCTTTCTGGATGACGGCGGCTTTCTGCTGGCCGACGGCTACGGCACCTTCCGTATCCACCGCTACGACAAGGATGCCAGGTGGGTGAGTTCCTTCGGCGGTGCGGGGGACGGCCAGGGGACGTTCAACACGCCTCACGGCATCTGGATCGACCGTCGTCCGGCCGCGGATGGCTCGGCACGCGAGCCGTCGATCGTCGTCTGTGACCGGGCCCACGACACGCTGCAGGTCTTCGGCATGGACGGCACCTACCGACAAACAATCCCGGGCTTCGGATTGCCGGCCAACCTCGACACCTGGAAAAACCTGATGGTGGTGCCGGAACTGAAGGCCTGTGTGACGTTGCTTGATGACAGGAACAACGTCGTGGCGAGGCTTGGCCGGGCGGTTGAGCGGCTTGACGAGGTCAAGGACCTGCGGGGGCAGCCCGCCCAGTGGCGCGACGGGGAGTTCGTGCACCCGCACGACGCCTGCTTCACGCCCACAGGCGACATCTTCGTGGCCGAGTGGGTGGCAACCGGCCGGGTCACGAAGCTTGAACGCGTGGGCTGATCATCCACGCAACTCCAGGCTTTTCGTTTGCTTCCTTTTTTCCCCTCGACAGCACACCACCATGCTTCCGTTGTTTCGATCAACAGCCCTCGTAGGAATCGTTGGCATGGCGGCCTCAATCGTGCCGTTTCTCGGAGGCGTTTCCCTGGCCGCGGAAACCAACTACGACGAGGCTGCCGTCAGGCAGTACACGCTGCCCGACATTCTTGCGGGGCCGGACGGAACGGCCGTCACCAACGCCGAAGCCTGGCGGGAGATAGCACGGCCGCACCAATTCAAGCTGCTGGAAACGTTTGTCTATGGCCGAAGGCTGCCGGCGGTGCCAGTGTCCGTGACAGGGAAGGTCGATCGCGCCGACTGCATGCTCGCTGGCAACGTCACGGCCGAACGGATCCAGGCCACCATCAAACTTGGTGACGCGCCCGATGCTCTGACCACCGACGTCTTGCTGTATCTGCCCAAGAGCGCGCGACCCGCGCCGGTTTTTCTCCATCTCAACTTCCGTGGAAATCACGCCGAGTATCCCGATCCGGGCATCCGGCTCTCGACCGCCTGGGTACCGGACAACAAAGCCACCCCCGAGGTTGAACATGTGGCCACTGAGGCTTCCCGAGGTACGAGCAGCCGCGGCTGGCCGGTGGAGTCCCTTGTTTCCCGAGGGTTTTGTCTGGCCACCGCCTACTGCGGAGACGTCTTTCCCGACCGCGCCGACGGTCGTCCCTCGAGCGCGCTGAAGTCGCTCGGGCGGCCCGTCGAGGGCACCCTGCCCCCTGACGAACCGGGCGGCATCGCCACCTGGGCGTGGCAACTCTCCCGTATTCTCGACTGGCTCATCACTCTGCCGGAGGTTGACCCCACGCGGGTGATCGTCGTCGGACACTCGCGGCTGGGAAAGACGGCTCTTTGGGCCGGCGCCTGCGACGAACGCTTCGCGATGGTCGTCTCAAATGACTCGGGCTGCGGCGGTGCAGCCCTCTCCCGCCGCAATTTTGGCGAGACCGTGGGTGCGATCACGTCACGGTTTCCCCATTGGTTCTGCCCGGCCTTCGCCACCTATGCCGACCGGGAGACGGAGCTTCCCTGCGACCAGCACACGCTCCTAGCCATGACTGCGCCCCGGCCGCTCTACGTGGCCAGCGCCGTCGACGACCGCTGGGCAGACCCGCGTGGCGAATTCCTCTCGTGCGTCGCGGCCGAGCCGGCCTGGAAACTCTTCGGCCTCGACGGACTTGGCACGCGGGAATATCCAGCGATCAACACCCCCGTGGGTCACTCGATTGGCTACCACGTCCGCACGGGTCGGCACGATCTGCTCCCGTATGACTGGCAGCAGTTCGCCGACTTCGCCGACCGTCTGCTCAGCAAATAGCGACCGCCACACGTGCAGGGGCCGAGGTCGGCCCCTGCACGCAGCGTAGAAAACGAGATCGCATTTCAGATAGCTGCAGCGACGAATTGGCGAACCTGAAGACGTAGGCGAGGGGGTCGGCGGAAGCTCGAGGAGCGTTGGGCCGCCGCGGCCCCCGCGACGAGACTTTTGCCGCCCCCGAAGCCGGTGCTACACCTAAGTCATTTGCGCTCTAGATCGCGGCCGATGCGGTCTCGCCGGTACGGATCCGAACCACCTCGGCGAGGTCGGTCACAAAGATCTTGCCGTCGCCCACCTGGCCGGTCCGCGCTGTCGTCATGATCTTGCTGATCACCGCCGCCGCCTCGTCGTTGCCGACCACCACCTCGATCTTCACCTTCGGCAGGAAGTCGACCGAATACTCGGCACCGCGGTAGGTCTCCGTGTGGCCCTTCTGCCGGCCAAAGCCGCGGACCTCGGTCACGGTCATGCCCTTCACGCCTTGGGCGTTGAGCGCGTCCTTGACTTCCTCGAGCTTGAAATGCCGAATGATCGCTTCAATCTTCTTCATGGCTTGTCTCCTGGGAATCGGCGGCCCCGTGCGGGCCCGCGACTGGGTTTTGACTCCGGCCGATCACACGACTGGCCAGCACTTCCCTGAAATGCACATGCTGTGCCAAACCAAATACTCGATAGTTCTCGGTGTTTTTCCGGCTCGCCGCCAGCCATGTGTCGCGCCGGCGAGGCGCCACGATCCGGTTCCTGCAGCGATCACACCGTAGGAACCACGGCGAGTCGCGGTCGGATGGGGGTGGAGGGCGTGTTGTCACGCGGCTGAGGCGCCCTGTCTCCACAGCCACACGCTCCTGTGAAGCCCGTTTGCTACCCCTCCCCCTCGTTCATTACACTCCGGCAACGGTCTGCAATCGGGGTTCTTTGCTTTTCCCGCCGTCTTGGAGGATGCATCCCATGGGTCACCACACACCTGTCCGGCCTGCCAGCGATCCCAAAGGCCAGACCACAGGCACGCGACGCGGCTTTCTCAAAGGGATTGGTGCCGCGGCTGGCGGCACGATCGTCGCTCCCTACGTCATCACCTCCACGGCCCTTGGCAACGCCTCCACTCCGCCGGCCAGCGACCGGATCGTGATGGGCGGGATCGGCATCGGCAACATGGGATCAGGCGACCAAAACGCCTTCCTCGGTCGATCCGACGTGCAGTATGTCGCCGTCTGCGACGTGCGGAAGAAGTGGCGGGACGATGGCAAGGGCCGTGTCGATGGCAAGTATGGCAATGGCGATTGCGCGGCGTATGTCGACTTCCGCGAACTGCTGGCCCGCGATGATCTCGATGCCGTCCACATCGCGACACCCGACCACTGGCACGCGATCATGACGATCGCCGCCTGTCGCTCCGGAAAGGACGTCTATCTTCAGAAGCCGGAAACGCTGACGCTCCGGGAAGGCCCGCTGATGGTCGCTGCGGCCCGCCGCTATGGCCGCGTCGTCTCCGGCGGAAGCCAACGCGTGCTGGAGGACTATCGGGATATCGTCCATCCCTGCTGGGCCGGCGAGATCGGTGCCATCCAATCTGTCGACATCAGCGTGGGCGGCCCGTCGCAGCCCTGCTATCTCCCCGCCCAGGAAACGCCAACCGACATCGACTGGGATCTCTGGCTCGGCCCGGCTCCGTGGGAACCCTACAACTCCGGCCGTTGCGATGGGAATTTCGGCACGGGTGGCAACAGTTGGCGGTCGTACATCGATTATTCCGGTGGCAGCCTCACCGATTGGGGTGCCCATCACTTCGGCGGCACGATCTTCGCCACCGATCTCCGCGAACTGCAGCCTGTGAAGGCGACCTACCACCCCGCATCGGCCGACGGCAAGCAGGCGGCCTACGCGAGCGTCACCTATCCAAATAACGTGACGATCTACCACAACAGGCCCAATGAACTCCGCCCGGCGACCCCTTCGGTCGCGCACGGCGGCTCGATTCAGATCACCGGCGATGGCCGAGCCCGTGAGGCCAAACCGGTGCCCGTCTACAAGGGCACCGGGGGCATTTATGGCGACTTCATCGAATGCGTGAAGACACGTGAACGCCCCTTCCGCGATATCGAACTGGCTGTCAACACGATGACCGGGCCGCACATGATCGGCATCGCCTACCGCCTCCAGCGGTCCCTCAACTGGGATGTTGCGGCACAGCAGTTCACCGGTGACGCGGAGGCCAACCGGCTTCTCGATCGCGCCCGCCGCGAGCCCTGGATCCTCTGACGACTCACCCCGCACCACGACTGCGTCGGCCCCAGGCCGACGTTCCTCTTTCCTCGAACCATTCCCTCCCTCTTTCCTCTGCGAGCCCGACTATGGCCTACGATTCCGCCAGCCTCGACAAGCCGCTCGAAACCCTCAAAGCCTTCGACTGGGGCGGCGATGTCGCTGCCTTCGAGCCGATCGACGCCGCCGTCATTGCCGTCCACGCCGATCCGGCCGCGAGGGCCGATCTGGAAAAGCGGCTGGCAGCCTTGCTCACTGCTGGCACCTCCCGCGCCGCCAAGGAATACGTCTGTCGGAAACTGTCGCTGATCGGCACCGCCGCCTCCGTGCCGACATTGGCCGCTCTCCTTCCCGACACCGACAATTCGCACATGGCCCGTTTCGCCCTCGAGCGGATCAATGCGGCCGAGGCAGGCGCGGCGCTGCGGCAGGCGCTCGGCACCGTTCAGGGCGACCTCAAGATCGGCATGATCTCGTCGCTGGCAGGCCGTGGCGACACGACCTGCGTGCCGATGCTTGCCTCCCTGCTGGCAGGTGACACGAGAACAGCCATCGCGGCAGCCGACGCGTTGGGGCGGATCCATACACCCGAGGCCGTGCAGGCACTCACTGCTGCCGGCGGCGTGAGTGATCAGGCGGTCGCAGCGGCAATCGTCGATGCTCGCCTGGCCTGTGCCGAATCACTGCTGAAGCAGGGAAAGCGGAGCGAAGCCACGGCGATCTACAAGTCGTTGGCGGATGCCGCAGCAGCAGGAACAACGCCCGCCGCGAAGTCCACGCGGCTGGCCGCGGCCCGCGGCATCCTCGCCTGCCTCGACACGACCTCGCCTTCCTGAGCGATATCACTTTCTCCGTCCATTTGAAAAGCCTTCTGGAGCTTTGATCATGCGTCTGTTTTCCACGCAGGTTCTTGCCATCGTGACCCTGGCATGTCTGCCCTTCAGCCTGTCGCAGACGACAGCCGCCGCCGATGCAGGCCCGCCGAATGCCGTGCAAATGACGATCGATTTCCTCACGCGAGATGACGCCAGCCTCCGTGCGATTGGTCTCGAACGAGTCCGTTATGGTCTCAAAGGGCAGGAGTCCACACAGCAACTGGCCGGGCTCCTCCCGAGGCTCGCTCCGGCACGCCAGCTCGAATTGACCGCGGCGCTGTCCGACCGCGGTGATCGCGCCGCCCTGCCGGCCTTGCTGGCCCTGCTCCAGTCATCATCCGATGCGGCGGTGCGGGCGACGGCGGTTCAGGCGGTGGGTGTGCTGGGCGGTGCCTCCGAAGTCCCCGTATTGACGAAATCACTCGCCGCCGCCGACCCCGAGAAATCAGCGGCACGCCGCGGGCTTGCCGTTGTTCGCGGAGCCGAGGCCACAGCATTGATCACCGCAGCTGCTAAGCAGGGGGACGCCGAAATGCGATCCACCCTGATCGATATTCTTGCCGATCGACGAGCCGTGACCGCCCTGCCCGACATGGTGACCGCTGCCGTCGCAGACGACGCCACGGTCCGAACCGCGGCGATGAGGGCAATCGCCCGATTTGGTGGCCCCGACCAGGTCGTTGGTATGGTGCAGGGCGTTCTCAAGGCGGCCGCCGGCGGCGAACGCGATGATGCGGAACGTGCCCTGGTGACGGTGTGCACACAAAACCCTCGTCACGAACAGTCCGCGGCGATCTTTATCGAGCAGTTCAAATCGGCCGATGATCAGACCCGCGAAATGCTCCTGCCAGCCCTCGGCCGCGTGGGTGGCGCCGGTGCCATCGCCATCGTCGATGGCCTGATCGCCGACACCAATGCAGCCAAGCGGAAACTCGGCCTGACGGCCCTGACGAAATGGCCCGACGCGACGGTCTCCGATCGGCTGCTCGACCTGCTCGGCAAGGCACAGGATCCCGACGAACGCGAGCTCCTGCTCGGTGCGCTGATCCGCATCGCTCCCCTCCCCGACAACAAGCTCAACAACCAGCAGAAGCTCGAACTGCTCCAGAAGACGATGACCCTCTGCACTGGTGACGAGGATCGCCGCCGCGTGCTGGAGCGAGCCAACGCCATTCGCCTGGTCGAGACGCTTCGGTTTGTCGTGCCCTACCTCGATGATCCGAATCTGGCGGAGCCTGCGTGCCTGAGCGTGGTCGAACTTGCGCACCATCGCAATCTCCGGGATTCCAATAAGGAAGAGTTCACGAAGGCACTCGACAAGGTGCTCGAAACGACGAAGAACGAAGAACTCGTCGATCGGGCCACCCGCTACAAACAGGGCCAGACCTGGGAGCGGAAGAAGCCGGCCGGAAGCTGAATACACGCAAATACTGGCCATTCAGGCCAGATTCTGCTTGGCCGGCCTCCGCCGGCTGATGCTGCGCGTGACGTCCTGTCATGCAGAGTCTCTCGAATCGCGAGCCGCGGCATCTCCAGATGCTGGGGAGCCGGTCGGAGGCACGCGCAGGATCCGGTGCACTTTGACTGCGAGAGTTGACTCACCACGCGAGTCGAGCATATGTCGTCACACCGCAGGTGGGTCGGAGACCTCAAGTCCGCCGGCGACGAGCATGCCGCAGCCGGCGAACCAATGTGGCATAGCAGCACCCGCCCGTACCCCAGCTGCCGAGGAACTCCTGGGCAACAGAACTCTCACGAGCGCCGCGGCTTGAGCCAGAGCAGGTAGTAGGCCGTGATCTGCCACTGGAAGAGCTGCACGTTCATCACCCAATCCAGCCCCGCGTGAAACGCGAGGCCTGCCAGCAGCACGGGCAGCCGCAGCCGCGGGATCCAGATCAGCACTGGGAATCCCAGCTCGAATGCCAGCGTGCCGTAGGTAAACACTTGCGACATGAGTGGGGTCAGGAAGAAGTCCGGAATCGGAAACCGCTGAAACTCGCCGAGTTGCAGCACCAGACCGACGGCGGTGCCATTCCGCCACGTGGGCCCCATCGTCTTCCAGATGCCGGCCGCCAGATAGATGATGCAGAGCTGGAGCTGCAGGATCCGTTGCGGCCAGGCGGGCACGGGTTCGTAGGGAGTAACCGGATCGGGAGCTGCCCGAGGAAACAACCAGCGAGACACACCGCGAGACAGCGAAAGCGCTCCGTCGGACCGGGCGAAGATCAGAAAGAACGCCCCGATCCGGATCAGATTGTCACCGGAGTGCAGGATGTCCATGTTGCGCCAGGCGTAGCTGACGGCGGCCAACCAGACGCAGGCGGCGGCGCACCGCGGAAACACCCCCAGCACCAGCCCAAGGCCGCCCACAAGACTGAGGCCACGAATCAGTCCGATCGCCATGTCACTGTATCCGGTGAGCATGAAGACGCTGAGACGAGTGCCGCTGACCATGTCGCGGTGCACATTCGGTGGGAGCACGCCGTCGTTACTCAGCCACATGCTCATGTCGGGCCAGAGCAGCCAGAGGTTCACCAGGCTGAGCAGGCCAAACCAGCAGCGAAACCAGGCCAGTGGCCGTGGATCGACAGGATCTTTCACCCATCGATCGAACGCAACTGCCGCCCCCGCGATCATGTCCCACGGTGATTTCATCGGCCCCACTCCCGTGGCACGCCCCACCGATGGAATGGGTAGCTGTTCCATGGCGTCAGCCGCACATCGGCACGCAGTTCCGGCCTCACCGCCGGCTGGCTCGGACGCCACCAACGCACCAACTCGATCGACACCGGATCGTGTCCCTCCATCCGCAAACGTCGCACGGCATATTCGGCGAACGGCTGCCAGAGTTGGTGTTCGACGTCGAGCCGCAGATGGTCGTTGAAATACTTCCGCCACCGATCCTTCTGCCATCGCTCGAAATAGCCCATCGCGACCATGTCGGTGAGCATCCGGCGGTCGACGCTGCCGTCGGAATCGGTGTACCGCATCTCCACGCAGATGTCGTCGGTCCTGGGATCCGGCGAGAACATGTCCCATGCCTGCCACAGTCCCAGCAAGAGAAACGGGCGTGTGACGATGCCGTCGATCGCCGCTTTCGGTGGAAACAGAACTGCCGGCATGGTCCAGCTGAAGGCGGCCAGCGTGTAGACGGCGACGAGCACCGTCTGCCAGTGCCTCGCAACGCGACGGACGAGACCGGTCGGGTCGCGAGAAGGAAGGACGGGTTTGCGGGATGTTCTCACGGACCACAGCTCACTTGCGAAATGTAGCGCCGTCGAGACCGTGGGTCTTCATCAGCCGGTAGAGCGTCCCTCGCGGCATGCGGGCATCGCGGGCGGCGGCGGACACGTCGCCGGAATGCCGGGAGAGCAGTTCGTTGAGGTATTGTTTCTCGAACCGCGCCACATGTTCAGCGCGCTGCGCGAAGTAGCCGATCGCTGCGTTCGTGCGCCCCGCCGCCGCCACCAGATCATCGGGGAGATCGTCTACGCCGGCCACAGCGGACTGTGTCATGGCGATCGCCCGCCGAACCACGTTCTGCAGTTCGCGAACATTCCCCGGCCAGTGGTAACTCTTCAGCACCTGATAGACATCGGTAGACAGGCCATCCACCCGCCGGCCCATTTCCTGAGCGGCACGGTTGGCAAAAAACTCCGCCAGGAGGCCGATGTCGTCGCCGCGGGCGCGAAGCGGAGGGAGGTCGATCCGCACCACGTTGATCCGGTAGAGCAGGTCGCGGCGAAACTCGCCACGCTCCACCATCTGATCGACGTCCCGCGACGTGGCCGCCACTACCCGCACGTCGACCGCATTCTCGAGCCTCGCCCCCACCCGACGCACCCGTCGCTCCTGCAACACCCGCAGGAGCTTTGCCTGCAATGGCAGCGGCAGCTCGCCGATCTCGTCGAGAAAGAGCGTGCCGCCGTCGGCGAATTCAACCAGGCCCATCCGCCTCGCATCAGCGCCTGTGAAAGCGCCGCGCTCATGGCCGAAGAGTTCGCTCTCCAACAAGGCATCGGGGATCGCGCCACAGTCCACAGGCACGAAGGGACCTGCCTTGCGGCGGCTGCGGGCGTGGATCGCGCGAGCCACGAGTTCCTTGCCCGTGCCGGTCTCGCCTGTCACGAGCACGTCCACGGAACTGCTCGCGATCCGGTCGATGATGGAATAGACCTGTTGCATCGCCGGGCTTTCGCCCAGGAAATCATCGAATGAGTAGGGGCGTTCGACCGCGCGGCGCAGGACCTCTTCGGCCGCTTTCCGCCGCGACTCGGTCAGAAGTCGCACGAGGGCATTCTCTAGTTCAGCCTCGGCCTGATCACTCCCGAGATACTCTCCCGCGCCTGCCTGGAGACAAGCTCTCGCCGTATCGATGTTCGGCCGCGGATCGATCACCACCACCGGCAGTTGCGGATCGGCCTTCTGGATCGCGGCATGAAGCACGTCGGCCGCCGGCCCCCCGCGGGCGGTGACGATCCCGAGATCCCACGGGTCGCGTGAGAGCCTTTCGAGCGCAGCCTCGAGCGACGTTTCGATCCGCACCTCAAAGGGCTGCAGGCGGGCGGTGAGCCTCGCGTAGGGCAAGCCAACGCTCCCCTCAGAATCGACGATCAGGATGCGGGGTTGCTGCACGGGATGGCTCGGGCGGGCATAGCTGGCAACGGAAGACCAGCATCGAAACGTTTCGCTGTGCCGTCGGCCGCCTGCCCGCGGCGGCACTGGCGCCGGCGAGAACCCGCAAAGTATGCAGGCTCGGTGGCCAGGCGGCAACTCGCCCAGCGGGAGTGCTGGTGGTACATTGCCGGGTCGCGTTAGAACGCCCGCTTCCTGGAGATCACCCGCTCATGCCCTTGGACCCCTATTCGCCGTGCCCAGGTGGCACCGGCAAGAAGATCAAGTTCTGCTGCTCCGAACTCGTGGGCGACCTGGAGCAAATAGACCGCCTCACTGAAGGGCAGCAATACGCGGCGGCGTTGGCGGAGGTGGAGAAACTGACGCAACGGCATCCCGGAAAGGCCTGCCTGATGGCCCAACGCACCCGGCTCCAACTGGGCACCAAGAAATTCGCTGAAGCCGCATCGAGCAGCATGGCGTTCCTGGAAGCCTGCCCCGACAATCCCGTGGCACTGGGGCAGGCCGCCGTGACCGAGGCTCTGGTCGGGCGGATGCAGGAGGCCATGTCGCTCTTTGATCAGGCCCGCGACAAGGTCCGAGAAATGGCCTCTGAGTCCGCAGCCATCGAGGTCCCACGGGATCTGCTCCGAACGGCCCAGACGCTCGTGCAGGCCGCCGCCCAGACGAGCCATCCTGGCTGTGCTCAGGGAATCGTGGAATGGCTGATCGACAAATCGCTCGGCAGCGAGGAGGAGCGGCAGGCGTTGGCAGCGATCGTCGGCCAGACGGGCGTGCCTCCGGCGCTCCGCACCAAGATGTCGTTCGAGCCGGCCCCGGCCGATTCACCCTACCGCTTCGAATTCGAATCGGCGTTGAAAGCCGCCACCGACTGGCGGCTTTCCAAGGCATTGGCGACGTTCCGCGGTCTGAAGGGTGTCGCGGGAGAGAGCCCGGAACTGTTCACGAATATCGCGATCCTCTGCGAGATGCTGGCCCGTCCGTACGAGGCGTCGGAGGCCTGGCTGACGGTCGCCAAGCTGCGCGCCGCCACTCCCGACGACGCCGTCGAGGCAACGGGCCGCGCGATCGCGATGGAGACCGAGGCCGACCCGGATCGCTCGCCGGTGGTGACGATCACGAGCATCATCGCGCCGCTCCAGGCAACCGCTGGAGAGACTGCCGGCGGCGGGATCGAACTCTTGGAAGACACGCTCCGCCACAACGGTCGGTTCGATGTCGCGACGTTCGATCGTTCGGCCTGGGTATCGCGTGGGGCGGCACCGCCCCACTCGGTCTGGCGTGTCTATGCTCCTTCATCCGTGGCCGAGCAGCCGGATCGCCTGCTGGCCTCGCTGATGGTCTTCGGCCGGCAGACCGACCGTGAGCCGGAAGCCGTGCTGCAGGGCTTCGAGCCGGACGTCGCCGAGGCGAAGCCGATCGTGGAACAACTGCTCAGCTGCACCTTTGCCCCCCCTGTGGACATGGGCCGCGGACGCCTGCCCACCACATCTCCCACGGCCTGGCTTCAGAACACGCAGTTCCGCGTCAAGCCGGGGGAGGTCTCGAAGGAACCAGCGGCTGCCGACGGTCCGTCCGCGATCGACCGTTTGCTCGGCCGCCAGCGGCAGGCAGTCTGGGATCGCTTTCTGCAGGTCTGGCCCGACACACCGCTCCCCGAACTGCTCGGCAAGTCGCCGCGGCAGGCAGCTGCGGAGACGGGGAAGGAACCATCTCGTCGCCTCGAAGCGATGATCAGTGAAGGAGAGGCGGCCTCCCGCCAGCCTGAGGCATCGGCCGCCTGGACGACGGTCCGCGGGAAGCTGGGGCTGCCTGCCCCGACACCGATCCGCTCGGAACGGCCGCTCGAAGATGTGCCGCCCCTGCGGTGGCACCGCGTGGTGCTCGATGGGCTCCCGATTGAACAGTTGCGGGTGCTCTTCCTCACGTCACTCGATGCTGGATTTGATCTTTCGGCCGCACGGGCCGCGGAAGCGATCGTGTCGCGGCCCGACTCCGAACCAGCTGACCGCTGGGAGGCCTATGGGCTGCTCGAGGATCGGGCGGAAACGAGCCTCGCCAAGCTCGAGATCATCGGCAAGCTTCGGGAAATCGCCAAAACGCTCGGCGCCAATGACGGCATGCTCGATGTCGCGGAACTACGGGTTCGCTTTTCGCGGGCCGACGAGGCCGGGATCATGCGGCTACTCAATCACCTGCAGCGAGAGCACGCCCGCGATCAAAAGGTGATCGCTGCGCTCGCCGAGGTACTCGGGGAAGCGGGTGTCGATCTCTCCGCCTTGGCGGCCCAGTCAGCGGCCGCTCAGATGCAGGGCGGCCCGGCCGGACTGCCAATCGGAGGCGGTCAGCAGCCGGCTGCCGATTCTGGACGCATCTGGACGCCCGGTGGCGAGCAGGGTGGAGCCGCGGGCGAGAAGAAATCGATCTGGACGCCGGGCTGAGGTCACTCAGGTTATGCACGTGAGCAGCCCTCCTGACGCTGACGCCTCCGATGAAGAACTGATGCGACGGGCCCTTGAATTGGCCCGCCGCGGCGAGGGACGGGTCGAGCCCAATCCGATGGTGGGGGCGGTGATCGCGTCAGCTTCCGGCGGCCACGTCATCGCCGAGGGTTGGCACTCAGCTTTCGGTGGTCCGCACGCGGAGGTGGCGGCGCTTTCCGCCGCCGGCGCGGCGGCACGCGGCGGCACGCTGGCCGTCACGCTGGAACCATGCTGCCATCACGGCAAGACGCCCCCTTGTACGGCCGCGATCATCGCGGCCGGTATCGCCCGGGTGATCATCGCGACCAGCGATCCCTTTCCCGCCGTCAACGGTGGCGGCATCGACGCACTCCGACGAGCCGGTATCGAGGTCCGGACTGGCGTCTGCGAGCAGGCTGCACGGCGGCTGACTGCCCCCTTCCGCACGGTCGTGGAGCAGAAACGCCCCTGGTTGATCGCGAAGTGGGCGATGAGCCTCGACGGCCATGTGGCCACGGCGTCCGGAGAGAGCCGCTGGATTTCTTCGGAATCGTCGCGTGCGATCGTGCATGAGCTTCGTGGACGGATGGACGGCATCCTCTGCGGCATCGGCACCGTTCTCGCCGATGATCCGCTGCTGACGGCCCGGCCAGCCGGACCACGGCAGGCGCTGCGGATCGTCCTCGACAGCGCGGCCCGTCTGCCGATCGAGAGCCGGCTCGTCCATACCGCCCGCGAGGTGCCGGTGCTCGTGGCCACGGGCCCGGCGGCTCCGACAGACCGTCTCCGGGCGCTGGCGTCTGCTGGCTGCGACGTCTGGCAGGCGGCTGCCGCGGATCCACGAGACCGACTGCACGAGCTGCTCGCAGAACTGGGATCACGCCGGCTCACGAACGTGCTCGTGGAAGGCGGCCCCACGGTGCTCGGCAGCCTGGCTGATTCCCACGCAATCGACGAGGTCTGGGCCTTCATCGCCCCGACGATCATTGGCGGCGCGGCGTCCCCGTCACCGATTACCGGCACCGGCATCGCAACGCTCGCGTCAGCCGCCTCAATCGAGATCGAGCACACAGAACACCCCGGTGGCGATCTCTTCATCCGCGGCGTCGTGCGACGCGGATAAGCACCAGCCGATCGACGTTGGCCAAGCGCTGACTCCAGCCGGGCATCCGCCCGACATTGCGACACGATGTCGTGTTTCGCTTAAAACCAGATGCTACCGAGCCGGTCGGAGGCACGCGCAGGAGTCGGTGAATTCTGCGACTCACGAGCGATGCGCGATTCGTCCAAGAGCCTCCCGTAGCAGAATCCGCCGGCGACGAGCATGCCGCAGCCGGCGGGCTGGTTTCAGCACGCAGCAGCGTCAACTCCCAGACACGTTGGAAACGTGTCGCCATGGAGGGCAGCAGATGCCATGCCACACGGTATTGAGTGTTCGCCCCGTCTACTTCGACGGCATGTCGCGAATGACGTTCTGCCAGTGCGTGACCATTGCATCCGACTGCGTCGACGTCTCCGCCACCGCGACCCGCAGCGATTTGATCGCTTCGAACACGACCTTCGCCTGGGCGAGCGCATCCTTCGCCTGCTCGTTCTCGTCGTCAGGCCCCAGTTCGGATTCCGGATCCACGATGGTGCCGTCACGCTGCTGGGCGCAGGCGTACCGTGTGAAGTAGACGATCCACGGCTGCACTGCGTCAACAAGCCCCGCAACGTCGAGCGCCCTGGCACCGACCAGCGGTTCGTCGAACTTCGAGAGCTGCGAGCCGGTTTCGAGCCGCGATTCGAGGAGCAGGCGTCCGGCCTGCACGGGGATGAACGACAACACAGCAGCATCATCGCCAACGCCGATCGACGGCTGCACCTTCTCGTCGAGTCCGCTGTTGGCAAGCGGGAACGACCAGAGCGTGCCGCCTTCCACCTTGGTCTTCACCGGATCAGGCACGCGATATTCGGCTGGTAACGCATCGGGATTGATCTCCCGGACCGCGTCCACCAGTTCGTCGGCGAGTTCGAACAGGTCGCTCATGCCCTCGCGAAAGAGCTTCGGATCGTCGACCCCCAGCACGATCGCAGGCTCCACCAGCGGCAGGGGCTCCGCAGCGGATGGCAAGTTCACGTGGGGCCGCTTCGTGGTGCTCTTGCCATCGATGACGAAGGCGACCTGCCCGTCGGCCAGTGCCGGCAGGATCTTGGTTCGCATGATCCCAGCGAACTTCGCCCCCAATGGCGCCATGTGCTCGTCAAACTCCTCGAGCGTTTCGCGTTGCTCCTCGTCTGCCTTCGGCAGCAGGTAGTTACGAAAGAACGACCATCCCATATCAGCCCAAGAGGCGAAGTCCTCGAACTGTTTTGGGTCGTTCTTCACCCGGAAGGCAGCCGCCGCCAGCGGCGCGCCGCCGGTGTGTTCGAGAAGTTCCAGCCGTTTCGAGCCGTCGAACGGCAGGTTCTTCGACCAGTCCCAAACGTATCCCTCGTAGCCCTGCTCCGAGAGGAATGAAAATGCCATCCATGGACCGGGGACGGGGAGCCGCCGCTTGTAGCCCTCAGCAACCTTGCTGAGGCTTTGACGGGCCTCGTCGGCAGCACCGTCTGGGAGATCGGCTAGGTCGGCGATGGTATCGCTCAGATCGGCGAGTTGTTCGATGTCGGCAGCCGAAGGTGCCAAGGCCTTCTGCATCGCCTCGCTCAGATAGGAGATGCCGGTGAGCGGCTTCGTCTGATGGGCCAGCAACGGCTCGAAGGGCTTCGTCGCGACCAATGCCCGGCGATTGCTTCCGGCCACGACGAGCTTCTCGAGGTGCTCGATCGAATCACCAATCGAGAGAATCACCCGATCGCCGATCACGCCGAGCCCAATCACCAGTTCCAGGTCTTCGACCTTGTCGAAGACCTTTTTCAACTCCTCCTGGTAATCCTCGATGCCCGGGATCGCTTCGCGAATCAGGTTGGCGTCTGGCTTGAGCGTGAACGTAATCACCTCGCCCCCCGCCACTTTCTGACGCTTCAACGACTCGGCGAGTTCAGGATTGGCCTGGGTGACGAGTTTGGCGAGCACCTCGATCCGCTTGAGCTGTGACGTGGCGGCATCGAGCTTGGTTGTCTTGAAACCCCAGACCACGTCTGGCACGACGATCTGATCGACGTTCTCGGAGAGCGTCTTGACCACGAGCCGCGTCGCCAATTCATCAGCGGAGATCTGCTCGGCAGCCTCAGCGGCCCGGAGTCGCACCGGCATGACGCGAAGCCCGCGAGTCCCATTCGTGGCTCCCTCTTCGTCCTCATCGTTGTCGTCTTCGTCGTCCATTTCCTCCACGTCGATGCCTTCGAGACCGTCGATTTCAACGTCGATGGCGCCGAGGGAGACGTCTCCGCTGGCCATTCGCAGCACACCTGCGGCGTTCTGTGCCTGCTGGATCTTCTTCAGGAGTTCCACGAAGGTCACGCACGACGGATCGCCGTAGACAAACGTGTCGGTCGAGACCATGTCCTTGAGGAGGGCAAGAGCCTGTTCGTTCTCGGGAAGTTGCATGAACGTTTCCAGCATCGACAGCGGACTGCCGGGTTGCAGCTTCTGCTCGTCGATCGCATCGATGGCACGGACCACGCCGGGCAGCTTCCGCAGCGCCGCCCAGACGTTGCTCTTTTCGAACCGGTCGTATTGTTCCCGGGCCCGCAGGGTCGCCGAGACGAACGCAGCGTCCTCCGGAATCATGGACACGCCGTTGCCCGCGAGGGAATCAGCCGCATCGACGCCGGTGCCGCACACGGCAAGAAGGGCGGCGAGGGTCGCAGGAACCATCACAGGGATGAACGCACGAATCGGGAAAAACATTGTCGACATCCTTTGACTTGTGGGCGGCGAACACGCGGACGGCAGTGTGTACGTCAAGGATCGTGGCTGGCCATGGAGAGCCGCACACGATACCGGATAGGATATGCGAAACCTGCCCGCGAGGAGAACACGGAATCTCCGCTGCCCCGGCCATAATCCCGTCCGATTTTCACGAATGCTTCATCCGCCCACCGCAGGGACGCCGCCATGCTCATTGAATCGACACAGATCGTGGACACGTTCGCCGAGGCCTTTCGGCTCCGGTATGCACGACTGCTCGTCACCGCCATCGATGGCCACTGGCTCGATGCCGCGATCCGCGCCGCCTGCGGCTACGGCACGAGCGTGATCGGCTGTGACGCGGAAATCGGCGTCGAACGCTGGCTCAAGCCGGAGGACACCCCCGATGGTCGTCCCGGTGCGGCGATTCTGGCCTGCGGATTTTCTGCGGATGGCGTCGGGAAGGCGATTGGCAACCGCACCGCGCAGTGCCTGCTGACCTGCCCCACGGCGAGCGTTTTTGACGGTCTATCGACCGCAGAGGAACGGCGACCGCTGGGGGCCCATGTGCGATTCTTTGGCGACGGATTCGAAAAGACGAAGGTGGTGGATGGTCGCCGGTATTGGCGGGTGCCAGTGATGGACGGCGAGTTTCTCGTGGAGGATTCGGTGGGCATCGAGAAGGGAGTGGGCGGAGGAAACTTCATCCTTCAGGGCCGGTCGCTCGCCACCACGCTCACAGCCGCCAGACGGGCGGTAGACGCTATAGCCGCAACGCCCGGCACGATCACGCCCTTTCCCGGGGGCGTCGTCCGGTCGGGCAGCAAAGTCGGCTCCCGGTACGAGGCCCTCCGCGCCTCGACGAACGAGGCCTTCTGCCCATCGCTCGTGGGCCGCGTGGAGACCAGCCTCGTGGCCGGGGCGACCTGCAGCCTGGAAATCGTCATCGATGGCATCGACGAACCGGCGGTGGCGGCAGCCATGGCGGCTGGCATCCGCGCGGCGGTGGGGCCGGAGATCGTTGCCATCTCGGCAGGGAACTACGGCGGGAAACTCGGCAAGTTTCACTTCCATCTTCGCCAGCTTCTCTCGAATGCCTGAACTGTGACTCCCCGGCGAATGGGCTTTCTCGCGGGTGGACTGATGTGGTACTTCACCACGACCACTCCCCGGGGACCCTCCGATGCAAGAGCCCGCTTCCGAAACCGTATCCGCGCCCGCGTCAGAGCCCGTGCGCACCTCGCGACAGGACCTCGTCGTGCCTCCCCGGCAGTCGAGCCTGCCACTGCTGCTGGGGGCGATCGTCTGCGCCGGTACTGGCTTTGGGATCGTCTGGGCACTGGGTGTCGGCCGCTCCACGGATGGCGGGCCGCCGATCGCTGCTGCAGGTAGCCCTGAGATCGCGTTCACAACACCAGAGACGTCGCCACCTGCCCTCGAAGAAGGGCAGTCTCCTGGCAAAACCGGCAGTGGGACCTGGGAGCCGAAGCCATTTCCACAGCCTGATTCTGACGTGGACCCGCCGCGGGCGATGAACGAGCCAGGCTGGCGGCCCCCGGCGGCCCCAGCCGCCAGTCCAGCGACGCTCGACCGTTATCCGACGCGACCGGCCACTCTCGAGACTCCCGATAACACGGTGCCACTGCCGCTACCGACGGATGGCGCCGCGTCGCGGTTTGCGCCTCCCGGTCGCTTCCCGGGAACGGGCAACGAACCGGTTCGGCTCACATCGGCCGAATTGTCCCCTGCGGAAACCGATCTCGTGCCTGAGCCCGACGTCTCTGCTCAGCCTGCCGAAGATGATGCGTTGCCTGCTGACAGTGTCCCGCCTAACACGTCCGGGACGAATCTCGAAGCGACACCGACTGCACCGCAGCCTGAACCATTGGGTGACGATCAGCTTACGCCGCCGGCAACTGAGGAGGCCGATGCGACGTCTCAGCGGGCAGCCCCTGCGGCTCCGGAACCATTCTCCCAATCATCTGCAATCGGTAGCGATCTTCCTCCTCCTGTGCCCGCAGCACCAACGCCGCCCCCATTCACTCCCGCTACGTCACCAAGGGAAATAACCTCCTCCGCAGGCGGCTTCACGTCCACCGACATCGCCCCGAGCGGCCCCCCACCGTCGAGTTTCAGGCCAGCGTCGTCAGCCCCGGTGATCAGCACTGCCGCCACGAATCCCTTCGCTAGCGCGCCCCCCATGGGTCCGGCGCCACGAGCCACGCCGGCGTCAGACGGCGGCAGTGGCCCATTGCGAAGCGGCGGATCCCGCGGTCCGGGTTCCGACACAGCGGGACAGGGACGGCCCGGCCCGGTCCAGTTGGAAGGCCTACAAACGCCGCAATTGGCGGTAGAAAAACGCGGCCCACGCGAAATCCAGGTGGGGAAGCCAGCCCGCTACGAACTTCTCGTGCGGAACGTCGGCACCGCGACGGCATTGGATGTCTCGCTCCGCGATGCCGTGCCCTTTGGCACAACGCTCATCACCACCACGCCGCCGGCCAGCCCCGTCGGTGCCGGCCAGCCAACGGGCTCAGGCAGCGGCGACGCTTCGGGCGAGTTGCTCTGGCCGCTCGGAACACTTCCCCCCGGCGGCGAAGCCCGCGTCTCGATGGAGGTGATGCCCCAGATCGAAGGTGACATCGGCAGCGTGGCCAGTGTCAGCTTCCGCACCGAAGCGTCGACACGCTCGCGGGCCACCAAGCCTGCTCTCGCCTTGGAAGCCTCCGAGTCGAAGGCCGTGCGGATTGGCGGAGAGGTGAAACTCTCGCTGAAGGTCAGCAACCCGGGCACGGGCATCGCCACTGGCATCGTGATCGAGGGCATGCTGCCCGATGGTGTGTCCCATAGCGCCGGCCGCGAACTGGAATTTGATGTCGGCCAACTGAGGCCGGGCGAGTCGCGGACGATCGATCTGGTCATGGGGTCTACCGGACCGGGTGTTCACACGGCCCTTTTTTCCGCGCGGGCCGACGGCCAACTGGAAGTCGAACAGCCGGTGCGAATCGAGGTCACGGCGCCCACGCTTGAACTGTCGGCCGAGATGCCGTCGCGGCGGTATCTCCAGCGGCCCGCCACCTGTGTGCTGTCGATGGTCAACGCCGGCACCGCCCCGGCGCGGGCGGTCGAGCTCGCCGCCCAATTGCCGCCCGGAATGAAGTTCGTGCGGGCCAATCATGCTGGCTGGTATGAGGAGCGATCCCACCGCGTGCTCTGGAATCTGGAGGAACTCCCTCCAGGCGAAACCGGCACAGTGGAGATGGTATTGATGCCGGTCGACCTGGGACCGCAGAAGATCGTGGCTGCCGCCCGGAGCAGCGACGGCCCCTCCGACCAGATGATGCACACCGTCGAGGTCGAAGGGTTGGCAGCGCTCTTCTTCGAGGTGACCGACAGCGAAGATCCAATCGAGGTGGGCGGCGTGACGGAATACATCGTGCGGATCGGCAATCAGGGAACGAAGGCCGCCGGCGGCGTGCGTCTGACGGCGACGCTGCTGGGCGATCTCGAGCCGGTCGATGCCAAGGGGCCTGTGGCCCACCGCGTTGAGAATCTCGCCTTCGTCTTCGACCCGTTGGCGAAGCTCGCGCCCTCCGAAGAGGCAGTGTTTCGCGTCCGCGTCCGCGGCCGTCGTGAGGGAGACCAGCGGGTGCAGGTGCAACTGGTCAGCGACGACCATCCCGCACCGATCACGAAAGAAGAGATCACTCGGGTCTACGCCGACCGGTAGCACGCGAGCCGGCCGTCCAGACGTCCCAGGGAAACCGCCGCCGGGACGGCAAAGGTTGCCGTTGAGGAGCCGGTCGGAGGCACGCGCAGGAGTCCGGTGAATTCTGCGACTCATAAGTGATTCGCGATTCGTCCAAGAGCCTCCCGTAGCAGAATCCGCCGGCGACGAGCATGCCGCAGACCGGCGAACCAATGCGGGCGGCTCAGGAGGCCTTCAGCGACGGAGGCCCCATCCGCTGACTGTCATGCCCTCAGCACAGCGCCGCACTGCCGGCCGCATGATGCCACCACCGCATCGACCGTGCGGTTGGCGTCTTCCCCTGCAAGCGTGCCCTCGCTGCTCCTCAATCGCAGCGACACGACGAAGCTCTTCTTGCCCGCCCCGAGTCGCTCGGCATCGGTCCAGACCTGCACGAGCCGACACTCTTCGAGCAGCCCGCCGGCGCTGCCACGGATCGCCGCAGCGACATCGCCCCACGGCACCGTCTGATCCACGATCAGGTTCACGTCCCGCTCCACCGCCGGAAAGTCGCTGGGCCGGGATCGGGGCCGCTCCAGGTCGACGGCAAACTCCAGCCGGTCGAGCCGCAATTCCGCGGCGACCACCGCTCCCTTGGCCCCGACATTGAGACCGAAGTTGGTGAGCACAGTGGCGGCCACTTCACCGACGACGCCAATACGCTCGGCAGGCTGCCCGGGTCGCTCGAGCACGATCTCAGCAGCACGACCCGTCGCGAACAGGTCGAGATGCCCCTGCCGAAACACGACGTGCGGCTCATTCGTGGCGGAGCCTCCGAGCCCCAGTCGCTCGAGCACCGCCTCAGCCAGCCCCTTGGCGGCGGCAAAACCGCCCCCCATCACGAACGATACGAGCAGCGGCTCCTCGACCGGCGAGGCGGCGTCTGGGGCCGCGGCTGGCCGAGGAAGGTAGCCGCGGGCCGTCTCGAAGAGATCGGGTTGCTGGGCTCCGATGGCCACGTTGGCCGCGCGGGCCTCAAGCAGGCTCGGCAGCAGCGTCCGACGGAGGCGATCGGCGCCGCGAACGAGCGGCGGTGCGCAGACCAGCGGCGAGACGTCACCCCATGGGCTGGCGAGGGCTTCGAGCGACGCACCGACGACGCTCCTCGTCATCGCTTCGCAGAAGCCCGCCGCCACGAGAACCTCGGTCGCCCTGTGGAGCGTGCGCTCGCGGGCCGATTCGGTCACCGGCCGGGCGGCGATCGGCTCGTTCTCAGGCACTCGATCATACCCCTCGATCCTCGCGATCTCCTCCACGAGGTCGATCTCGCGCCCACAGTCGCGCCGCCACGTGGGGGCTTGCCAACGTGATCGATCCGTCCCGCCTGGCTCAGCCACGAAGCCCAGTCCAATGAGGATTGCCTGCTGGCGTTCGATCGGGATGTCGATTCCCAGCACCTCAGCAACGCGGTCAGGACGCAGTTGGATGGTCGCGGGGCTCACCGCGAGTCGGCCCGCCTCGACCGTGCCCCGGGCGATCTGCCCGCCGGCGATCTCAGCGATCATGGCGGCCGCGCGTCGACTGGCCCAGGCGACGGCCGCTGGATCGGGAACCCGTTCGAAGCGGTAGGACGACGCGCTGGCCAGCACGAGCCCTCGGGCTGCAGCGCGGACGGTGAGGGGCGCAAACTGGGCCGATTCGAGCAGAATGTCGGTGGTTGCGGCGGCAATCTCAGTGCCGGCTCCGCCCATCACCCCAGCCAACGCCACCGGCCTCTCCGCGTCGGCAATCACGCCCATCCCCGCAGTGAGTGCGTACGTCTTGTGGTTGATGGCCGTGAACGATTCGCCGGCAACAGCCCGGCGGACGCTGATCCGACCACCCCGGATCTTCGCGAGATCGAAGGCATGCAAAGGCTGCCCGCATTCGAACATCACGTAGTTGGTGATGTCGACGACGTTGTTGACGCTCGCGATGCCGACCGTGGTGAGCCGGTCGACGAGCCACTGGGGGCTCGGCCCCACCCGCACGCCCCGGATCACCCGGGCCGTGTAGTGCGGGCAGATTTCGGGGGAGAGAATCTCCACCGCGATGTTCGCGGCAGACTCCGCACCAACTTCCTGCGGATGGGGTTCGGGAATGTGAAGCGGACATCCAAACAGCACGGCGACCTCGCGGGCCACGCCGATGTGGCCAAGGCAGTCGGGCCGGTTGCTCGTCACCTCGAGATCGATCGCCGTGTCGTTCCCAACGCTCTGCGTCGACTCGTGATTGAGGCCGGAGAGCAGCAGTCGTTCGACGAGGGCATCGGTCGACTCTGGCAGACTCACATACTCCGACAGCCAATTCGTCGAGATGATCATGGGATCGGCCTCCTTCGGCGGACAAGATCAGAGAGCGTTGGGCTGCTGCCGTTCAGAACTGCCGCAGGAAGCGGACGTCGTTGCGATAGAAATCCCTGATGTCGGCCACACCGTAACGACGGGCCGCGATCCGCTCGACGCCCAAGCCGAACGCGAAGCCCGACACCTCTTCGGGGTCGTAGCCGACCGCCGCCAGCACCGCCGGATCGACCATGCCAGCTCCGCCCATTTCGATCCAACGACCTCCCCATTCCATGTCAAACTCGACGCTCGGCTCGGTGAAGGGAAAGAAGGATGGCCGGAATCGCACATGCACGTCGCCGCCGAGGAAGCTCGAGGCGAGCTGCCGGAGCACGCTCTTCAGATGGGCCATGGTCGTCCCCGGCTCGATGAGCAACCCTTCCACCTGATGAAACATCGGGTAGTGGGTGGCGTCAGCCGTATCGGGACGATAGACCCTGCCGAGCGACACGATCCGCAGCGGCGGCCGGCGGTTTTCCATGACGCGAATCTGCACGGTGCTCGTCTGCGACCGCAGCAGGAGCGGATCGGCTCCGCGGGCGACCGCCAGATAGAAGTTGTCGAGGGGATCTCGGGCCGGGTGTTCGGCGGGAATGGCGAGCGCCTCGAAGTTATGCCACTGGTCTTCAACCTCGGGCCCGTCGACGCTCTCAAACCCGAGGCGGGCCATGATCTCCTGCACACGGCGGATCGTCTGCGTGATTGGATGGACATGCCCCAGTCGCAGTGGTTCGCCAGGCAGGGTTACATCGATCGCATCGGCGGCAGCGGCAGATCCGGCACCTGCGCCGGCAAGCGTGTCCTGAACCGCGGCAAACAGCGCGTTCACAGCCCCCTTGGCCTCATTGAAATGCCGGCCTCCCGCCGGTCGATCAGCGGATGCCAGTCCAGAGAGGAGCTTTTGAATCGCCTTGAGACGACCACTCCGCGCTCCGAGAAACTCGATCCTGGCCTGCTCAAGGCCTGCAGCGCCAGCGACGCCACCAAGCGTCTCGGACGCCGCAGCCCGGAACGCCGCGAGTTCGGCGATGAACGAATCGATCGTGACAGCCTGAACGGCAGGGGCGGCCTTGGCAGCGGCCGCCTTGTCGCGGCCAGTGGGCTCAGTCACGGCACTACGCGACCGCAGCCGGCTCCGGCAATCCAAGGGCCTTTCTCGCCGCATTCACGACCGCATCGAAGCCGGTCGGATCAAGGACGGCCATTTCAGAGAGCGTGCGTCGGTCGAGTTCCGAGCCGATCTTCTCCAGGCCGGCGATGAACTGGCTGTACCGCAGGCCGCGCTCGCGGCAGGCGGCATTGATCCGCACGATCCACAGCCGTCGGAAATCCCGCTTCTTACGGCGACGATCCCGCCGGGCGTAGACGCCAGCCCGGATGATTGATTCCTTGGCAGTGCGGAGCAGGCGGCGACGGCCACCGACGGATCCCTTCACTCGCTTGAAGAGACGCTTCTTGGCTCGGAGACGGGGAACGACGTTTTTTGTGCGCATGTTTTTTGCTTGCCTTCTGGAACGAACACTGTCGCTGTTTTAACGGGATTTTCAAGGCCCCCCATCTTCGAGCCGGAACACTCGGCCGTGCCGCGGGAGGCGAGCGCGTCAGGAGGGCGGTTTCGGGGTTGCTTGGTTCGGCGTCGGCGGTGAGTGCCGCGATCCGAGAACAGCGGGGCCCCGTCGCCAGAGCCCCTTTCACCGCCCCTTTTGAACTAGTAGCTATAACCCCTGAGCATCTCGACGATCTTCGCTGTTTCGGGAGCAGCGAGCACGTCCGTGCCACGGAGGTTGCGCTTCCGCTTGCTGGTGAGCCGCACCTGCAAGTGGCTTGTGCCGGCGCGGCGATGCTTCACCTTGCCTCGGGCCGTGACTCGGAAACGCTTCTTGACGCCCTTGTGGGTCTTCTGCTTCGGCATGATTGATCCCTACGAATGACTGGAGAACGCTGTGAACGGGAAGAACTGAAAACGGTTGGAGCGGGTCGGTCCTACTTGGGCGAAAGCGTGCAGACCAGCCGACGGCCCATCTGCTGAGGCGGGGCGTCGACTTTTCCCACGGGGTCGAGTTGTTCGATGATCGTCTTCATGACCCGCTGCCCTTCATCAATATGGGCGAGTTCGCGGCCCCGGAACACGACTGACACGATGACCTTGTCCTTGTGTTGCAGGAAGCCTTTTGCCTGATTGACCTTGAAATCGATGTCGTGCTCGCCCGTCTTGGGACGGAGACGTATTTCCTTGATTTTCGTCTGATGAACGTGGGTGCGGTGGAGTTTCTTCTTTTGCTGATACTTGAACTTGCCGAAGTCCATGATCCGGCAGACGGGCGGCTTTTCGTTCGGTGCCACCTCGACGAGATCGAGGCCAGCCTCGCGGGCGCGGTTGAGCGCCTCTTCCGTCGGGATGATCCC